>JANOUM010000778.1:0-3796 GCA_031416855.1 Rhodoferax sp.
TGCACCGGCATTCCCGTAATGTCCTGCCCGTCGAACCGCACCGTGCCTGCGCTGCTGGCCACCTCGCCGGTGACCGCCTTGAAAAGCGTCGTCTTCCCGGCGCCGTTGGGGCCGATCACGGCAAACGTTTCGCCGGCCGCCACTTCCAGGCTAACGCCCTTGATGACTTCCAGCTGCCCGTAACGCACGCGCAGCTGCTCGATCCGGAGCAGCGGGTTCATGCCCCTCCCCGCGACCCGCGGGCCACCAGGCGCGCGCGCAGCTTGCGGTACATACCGACAACGCCGCTTGGCGCAACCAGAATGATCGCAATCAGCATTCCGCCCACGATCACCTCATACAGGCCGGAGTAGGTCCGGGTGTAATAGCCGATCGCGGCAAACACGGCGGCGCCGATCGCCGGCCCCCAGAACGAGCCAACCCCGCCCAACAGCGTGTACAGCATCGGCTGCAGCGACTGCAGCCAGTGCACCTCCTCCAGTGTCACGATGCGGGTCCAGGGCGCATACAGGGCGCCGGCGAACGCGGCGACAGCGCCCGATATCACGAACGCCAGGATGCGGTAGCCGGCTACGTTGGTGCCCAGGAAGGTGGCGCGCTCGGCATCCTCGCGGATCACCTGAAAGATCCGGCCGTAGCGGCCGTGAAGCAGCCACCAAAGGCCTGCCGTGGCCAGCATGGTGGTGGCCAGCAGGAACCAGTAGTAGGCCTGCCCCGAGGTCAGGTCCAGCACTGCGAACCCGAGGCTGATCTTCGGGCGCGGGATGTTGGACAGCCCGTCTTCTGCGCCCAGCAACTTGGAGTAGCTGATCACCAGGCGCAGGATCTCGGACAGCGCTACCGTCAGCACCGCCAGGAAGATCCCGGACAGGCGGCGCAACGCGACGATGCCAATCACCCAGGCCGCCGCGCCACCAATCAGGGCTCCGAGCACGAGCATCAGCGGAAAGGGCAAACCGACCTGATACCGCAGCAGCGCACCCGTGGTGTAGGCACCCATGGCGAAGAACCCCGCATGACCGAACGATGCCAGGCCCGCGTATCCGAAAAGAATATTCCACGACATCGCAAACATGGCCTGGATCAGCACCAGTCCGATGATGAACTCGAGGCCCGGGTTGGCCCACAGCGGGACGGTGGCCACCACGACAAATGTGAAAGCGCCGATCACCTGCGGGATCCGCGTCGGGGCCGCCGTGTTGGCCGCAACAAGCTGGTCGGGCCTGGCCCCGGGATCGGCTGCGGCAGGTTTCATGCGTGTGTCCCCTTGGGCGGAACAAGCCCATTGGGCCACCAGATCAGGAAAGCCGTCAACGCGACAAAGATCGCCAGACCCGGCACGTTCGGCAACACCACGTTGCCCAGGTTCTGCACCACGCCGAGCAGGAGCGAGGCGGCAAAAGCACCGCGCACGCTGCCCAGCCCACCGATGATCACGGCGAAGAACGACAGCAACAGGTACGAGCCGCCAACGGTGAGGTCGACGGTCTGCAGCGGCACCAGCAACCCGCCCGCAAAGCCGGCCAGCGCAAAGCTCGCAATGACACTGATGCGCAGCAGCGCCGGGACGTTGACCCCCAGCATCGATGACATCCACGGGTCACTCGCCACCGCCTGCATCAGCTTGCCGGCGCGGGTGCGATGGAGGAGGAAGTCGAGCAGCAGGAACACCACCGTACCGGCGGCGATGACGAAGATAGTGAACTTCGCGATATGCAGGCGACCGATCTGCACCGCCCCCCGCAGCGCCGGCGGCGGGTCGACCGTATGCACATCACCGCCCCAGAGCAGGCGCACACCGCCCTCGATGCACAGCAGCAACGCGAAGGTGCCGATCAGCACGTAGTGGTAGTCGACGTTGCGCAGCCGCTGCAGCAGCAGGCGGTCGGTGAGGTAACCCAGAACGCTCACCACCACGCCGGACGCCAGCGCCCCCAGCAGGTAGCTGCCCATCGACTCGGGGTGTCTGCCGATGATGCTGAAAGCGACGTACACGCCGATCATGAAAAAATGGCCATGCGCCATGTTGAGGATCTTCAGGATGCCGAAGATCCACGTGAGCCCGGCGGCGACCAGGAAAATCGCCATGCCGGTGGCGATCCCGTTATAGGCTGCGAATAACCACTCGAATAGCTGCATCTGGAACTGCGCGAATATGCCGCCGGCGTCGCATCCGACGTGGAGGGTCGGCGGGAGACGGCGGCGCGTCTACTGGATGTATTCTTTGCCGGGCGATGGCGTCTCGATGACACTGACCTCCGGCACCGAACGCACTTCCTTGAGCGTGATGAAAGGTTCGGTCTCCACGCGGTTGTAATTGCCGACGAACAGGGTGGCCATGCCGGCGTGGTCGGCCTTGCGCACGGTGTAGGGGCCGATCTCCGATTCAAAAACGATGTCTTCCAGCGCCGCGATGACGGCCGTGACATCGGTCGTCCTGGCCTTCTTGATGCCCTCCAGCAGGCCCCGGAGGCCGATGGCGCCGCGCAGCACATGCCCATTGGGGAAACGTTTGCCGGTCATCGCGCTGTAATCGGCCAGCATCTGCTGGCTGACCTTGTTGCTCTTCACCGGCTCGCGCTCGTAAGGCCAGAATACGGGGGACCAGACGTTGTTCGGCATGTCCTTGCCCAGCGCCAGCAGGGCGACGTCGCCGCTCACCTCGGCCATGACCTTGAGCTTCTTGTCCAGCCCGACGACCTGCGCCTGCTGTAGAAAGCTGATCCCGGGCGCGCCGGGCATGCCGATGAACAACCCTTCAATGTCCGAATTCATCAGCGAATTGACCTGTGGCCGGAAGTCCGTCTGCGCGCCGCTCACCACGATCGGTTTTGCAACGTCGAAGTCCTTGCTGGCGCGCTTGGAGTGGTACTGCCTGAGCGCGTTGCCGAACACGCGCGCCGCGTCATGCCCGAAGGCGTAGTCGGGCGTGATTGCGCCCCACTTGATCACGTTGGGATAACGTTCGGCCAATACCCGCCCCTGCGCCCCGAACAGCGAATACGTGTTCGGGTTGAAGCGAAAGACATTGCGGTTGAACGCTTCGTGCGTGATCGCCATCCCGGGAGTGCTGCAGATATACAGCATCTTCAGCTCGGGTACCAGCCCGGCGTAGGCGATCGCCACCGTGGTGGCGCCGCCGCCGGCCAGAAACTGGATGCCATCACCCGCGAATTCGCGGGCGATGGCCGTGCCTGCCGCGGCCTGCGCACGGTCGTCACGCACCACCAGTTCCACCTGCCGGCCGAGCACACCGCCGGCCCGGTTGTACGCCGCCACCACCAGCCGCTGGCCGATGACGTTGGCCTCGCCGAATACGGCATTCGGGCCGGACAAGGCGTTGGTGATGCCGACCCGGATCGGCCCGGTCTGGGCAAGGGCCAGCGACGGGAGCCCGAGGGTCGCGGCGCCCGCCATCGCACCAGCGCCCTTGAGCAGGGAACGCCTTCCGAAAACAGCTTTCATGTCTACATCCTTTCTCTATGCGCCTCGAGCGCAGGTTTGGGGCAGCGAATCGACCTCGGAGTCGGAGTCGGTCGCCACCATTGCAGCAACCAATATACGATGACCGGCTGGACCGAACGCATAGTGATTTGTGATGCCCCGCCATATCTGCAACCGGCTAGGCTAAGGGAGACGGAAATTGCCAATATCACACTGTCATGCCGGGCTTGATGAGCCTGCCCCGGACTTCGATCCGGGGGCATCCATGCAGTTGGCGCACTGGATTGCGGATCGGGCCTGCCCCGGACCGCGATCCGGGGTCCGCAATGACAGGCGGAGAAAAGTGGTACTT
>JANOUM010000779.1:0-3758 GCA_031416855.1 Rhodoferax sp.
AGCAGCGGGGCCCGTCAGCGCGCGAATGGTCCGTCAGCGATCAGAGCGTGCCGAGATGCTACCGGTCGCCCCCGCGCCAGATCGCGCCTGCAGCATGCAATCGGCGCCAACCGGACTGGGTGATGGCCAGACCCACGAAAATCGCAAACAGGAAAGGTGCATCCTCCGATCCGCTGCTACTCGCGGCCAGTGTGACTACGACCGCTGCGGGAACGAGCAGATCGGCGAACAGCCTGAACCCCAGTCGGCGGGTTTCTCCGCGAACCAACAGGCAGATCGCTGCAGCCGTCGAAAGGATCAACAACACGTCATCCGGCCGATCATTGGCCGGTGTCCACCAATCCAGCCGCGCAGCACCCACGATCGTCCACAAGGCCAACCCGCACAGCAGTGACGCCAAGCCCATCACCCAGCACCGCAAGGCGGCGCGCCAGGCCTGCCATGGGCTACCGGCATCCATGTGCAGCTCGAAAGCCTGCAGCGCAAACAGGGTGCTGCAGGCGATCAACACAGAATCACGCCACACGACCCCAGATGCGAGGACTGCCGCCGCGACCAGCCATGGCAGCGAGCGCATGGAAATCCTGGAACAGATCAAACCGTGCTCCCGTTACACCCGGTTTTTCTGGGGCGCTCCAAGCGTCACTTTGCGGCCTGGATCTCCGTTACGACCATGCGGCCCTTGTCCTGCATCGCCACGAAGCGGACTTTGTCGCCGACTTTGACCAGATCGAGCATGGCCTTGTCCCCAGCCGCAAACACCATGGTCATCGGAGGCATGTCCATGTGTTTGATCTCGCCGTGCTTGATGGTCATCTTCCCGGCGTCTTTGTCGATCTTGCGGATTTCGCCATCGGTCATCGTCTGGGTCGGGCTCATTGCCATCTTGCTGTGATCCACGCTCGCGGACTGTGCGGCCGCTGGCTGTGCAGCCAGCATCAAGACGGCGGCGGAGATTGCCAGTTTCCATTGGGTCTTCATGGGGTTTTCCTTGGGTTGTTCATTGCGAGTGTTGCAGCCTACTTGGCAGCGACCCTGATCTTGCCAACCATGCCGGCGTCGTAGTGGCCGGGCAGCAGGCAGGCAAAGTCAAACTCACCGGCCTTGTTGAAGGTCCAGATGATCTGTCCCCTTTGATTTGGCCCGACATGGGCCATGTAGGGCTCGTCGTGTTCCATCTTCGGAAACTTCTTCATCAGGGCAGCATGTTCGTCCAGGTCCTTTTTGGTACCCAGAACGAACTCATGCATGACCTTGCCCTTGTTCAGGTGCACGAGCTTGATGGTGTCACCTTGGTTGACCTCGATCAGGCCGGGGGAAAAACGCATGTTGTCGGCCATCGTGATCTCGATGGTGCGATTGACGGCTTTTGCCTCTCCGGCAATTCCCCAGGCCTTCTGTTCCATCTTGACCGGGCCCGCTGGTTTTGCCTGTTCCTGGTTGCCGTGCGCGGCTGCGACTGACGACGCCACGACAAGACTCGTGGCCAAGATGATCTGGAGAATATTCATGAAACGCTTTCTGTGTGTAAAGGGGTGGTCGGGTGCTTTGACGTGAATCAAACAAGGCGGATTCTGCGGGCGCCATTGCGTCTGCAGGCTGTCCTCTGGATTACAAAGTTGTCATCTTTGCCGCCGGGGTCCTGAATGCGGGCAAACTAGTGCCTCAGGAGTACATGCGTGAAGATTCTGATTGTTGAAGACGAGCCCAAGACGGGCGACTACCTGCGGCAAGGGCTGCGCGAAGCTGGATTCACCGTGGAGTGGGTCACCAATGGGATCGATGGCCTCCATCACGCGGCGCATGGTGATCACGACTTGATCATTCTCGACGTGATGCTTCCTGGAATGGACGGCTGGCAGATCCTGAAGAGCCTGCGCAGTCAGGGACTGCACATGCCTGCGCTGTTCTTGACGGCTCGCGACCAGGTTGTGGACCGGGTGAAGGGCCTGGAACTTGGAGCCGACGACTACCTGATCAAGCCGTTCTCCTTTTCGGAACTACTGGCGCGGGTTCGAACGGTTCTGCGGCGTGGACGTGCCGGTCTGGATGCGGCGACACTGACGGTTGCGGACCTGGAACTCGATCTGCTGCGACGGCGCGTCACCCGCGCTGGCAAGCGCATTGACCTGACTGCCAAGGAGTACGCCTTGCTGGAACTGCTGATGCGCAGACAGGGTGAGGTGTTGCCCCGCTCGTTGATCGCGTCGCAGGTCTGGGACATGAATTTCGACAGCGATACCAATGTGATCGAGGTGGCGATACGTCGCCTGCGCGGCAAGGTCGATGAAGGGTTCGAGCCTCGACTGATCCAGACCGTGCGTGGCATGGGGTATGTGCTTGAGTCCTCGGTGGGTCGCTGATGCTTTCCCGGCTGACACTGACCGCGCGGCTGACCGTGCTCTATACCCTTGGGTCGGCTGCGGTCTTGCTGGGACTTGGTGTCCTGGTCGTGGAGGCTCTGCACAGGCATTTTGTCGAGCTTGATCGCGTTTTCCTTCATGACAAGGTCCACCTGATCCAGAAAATCATTGCGCAATCTCCGTCATCGGCCATCGTGTCCCAGCGCCTGGACGAACTGCTCGGTAGCCACCAGGGGCTGTACGTTCAGTTGAACCGGGCCGCGCAGGCGATCTACCCCACGCATGCCATCGCGTTCCCTGACGATCTCAAGACGGGTGGCTCGACACCCAAACCCATTGACTGGAATTTTGGTGACCTCCAATTGCGGGGCATTGGCATCGACTTGGCCGGCATGCCGGCAGCGGGCGAAACCACTGGCAAGCGTGTACCGACCCGGCTGCTGATTGCCCTGGACACACGCCATCACGCCCACTTCATGGCGCAATTGCGTCAGACCCTGTTGGTCTATCTGGTGTTCGCGACCATATTCAGTGGTGGCGTCGGCTGGTGGGCTGCTCGTCGCGGACTTGCGCCCTTGCGAACCATGCGGGAGCGCGCCATGGCAGTGACTGCCCACAAGCTGGACCTGCGCATGCCGGTGGAGGCAGTTCCGGTAGAGATGGCTGATCTGGCACTTAGTTTGAACACCATGCTGGATCGGTTGCAGGCCGACTTTTCTCGGCTGTCGGAGTTCTCCAGCGATCTGGCGCACGAACTGCGCACCCCGATCAGCAACCTGTTGACCCAGACGCAGGTGTCTTTGGCATACCGGCGTGATGCAGAAACCTATCGGGACGTGCTGGCCTCCAACGCCGAGGAGTTTCAGCGTCTGGCTCGAATGGTGTCTGACATGTTGTTTCTGGCGAAAACAGAAAACGGATTGGAGTTGCCCCATGGCGAGGACATCGTGCTGGAGCACGAGGTACGGGCACTGTTCGACTTCTACGACGCGGTGGCGGACGACAAAGGGGTACAACTTAAATCGATCGGGTCAGCCCGCATTGTGGGCGACCGGCTGATGGTACGCAGGGCGATCAGCAACCTGTTGTCGAATGCACTGCGGCACTGCCCGGCGCATAGCGAGGTGGCAGTGGCGCTGACCCAAACCGAGCAGGCAGTCACCCTGTGTGTGTCCAACGCAGGTGAATCGATTGACGCAGCGCACGTGCCGCGGCTGTTTGACCGGTTTTACCGCGTCGACAAGTCACGTGTACATCCAAATTCGGAAGGCACGGGGCTGGGGCTGTCCATCACCAAGGCGATCATGGTCGCGCACGGCGGTTCTGCCACGGCGGCGTCCCGGGAGGGCGCAACGACCTTCTGCCTGTGCTTCCCGTTCACCCGAGCCGGACCCG
>JANOUM010000780.1:0-2185 GCA_031416855.1 Rhodoferax sp.
AAGGAGGTGCAGGACTCGCTGGCCGCCAGTGTGCCGTTCCCGTCGCGCCTCGGTACGCCGCAGGACTACGCGAAGCTGGCGCAGCACATCTTCGAAAACGACATGCTCAACGGCGAAGTGATCCGGCTAGACGGCGCAATCCGCCTGGCACCGCGCTGAAACAACCCATCCAGGAGCGTTCATGTCCATCCGCCGCCTCACCCATTCCCTGACCACCCTTGCCGTCGCCGCCCTGCTGGCGGCATGTGTCTCGGCGCCCGTCAACTTCAGCTACACGGTTCCAAACCAGCCCGAGGGCTCGTCGGGTTACACCGAGAAGCCCGGCTGGGCCGCCAGCAAATTTGCCGTCCCCTCGGCCAATCCCCTTGCCACCGATGCCGGGTACCAGATCCTGAAAGCCGGCGGCAGTGCAGTGGACGCCGCCATTGCGGTGCAGATGGTGCTGGGGTTGGTGGAGCCGCAATCCAGCGGCATCGGCGGCGGCGCCTTCTTGATGCATTTCAACGGACGAGACGTCGAGGCCTTCGACGGGCGCGAAACCGCACCGGCGGGCGTGACCGACAAGCTCTTCCTGGGTGCAGACGGTAAACCAATGCCTTTTATTGACGCCGTGGTCGGCGGCCGCTCGGTGGGTGTACCCGGTACGGTGCGCATGCTGGAGATGGCGCACCGGCAGCACGGCAAGTTGCCCTGGGCCACCCTGTTCGAACCGGCCATCACACTGGCCCAGGGCGGCTTCAAGGTCAGCGCGCGCCTGAACAGTCTGCTGACGACGGAAATCCATCTCAAGAAGGATCCGGTGGCCGCCGCCTATTTTTACAACGCCGACGGCAGCCCGCTGGCCACCGGTACCACCCTGCGCAACCCGGTCTTCGCCTCGGTGCTGCGCCGCATTGCCAGCGACGGCTCCAAGGCCTTGCTCGAAGGCGACATTGCCCAGGCCATGGTCGACAAGGTGCGCAACCACCCCACCAACCCCGGCACGCTGAGCATGGCCGACCTGGCCGGCTACCAGCCGGTCAAGCGCGCGCCGATCTGCAGCGATTACCGCGCCAATGCACACGACTTCCGCATTTGCGGCTTTCCGCCGCCAAGTTCGGGCGCCATTGCCGTGGGACAGATCCTGGGCATCCTTAACAACACCCATGCGGCCTCGCTACCCCTGCAGGAGGGCCTGCCGTCGGCCGATTGGCTGCACCTGTACACCGATGCCGCGCGCCTGGCCTTTGCCGACCGGGCCCAATACCTGGGCGACCCGGCCTTCGTACAGCCGCCCGCTGGCAACTGGATGAGCCTGCTCGACCCGGCCTACCTGGCCGAGCGCGCCAAGGCGATCAACCAGGCACCAGGCGGGCAAAGCATCAAGCTCGCCCGGCCCGGCACGCCCGGTGGCGTGAAGAGCGCGTACGCGCCGATGGCGGACCAGCCGGAATACGGCACCTCGCATATCTCGATCGTGGACAGCTTTGGCAATGCGGTGGCCATGACCACCACCATCGAGGACGGTTTTGGCGCGCGCCAGATGGTGCGCGGCTTCCTGCTCAACAACGAGCTGACCGACTTCAGTTTCGCGCCAACCGACGCCAGCGGTGCCCCGGTGGCCAACCGCGTGCAACCCGGCAAGCGGCCACGCTCGTCGATGTCGCCCACGCTGGTGTTCGACAAGGCCAGCGGCCAGTTGCTGATGAGCGGCGGCAGCCCTGGCGGCGCCCTGATCATCCACTACACCGCCAAGACGCTGTACGGGGTGTTCAACTGGGGCCTGTTGCCGCAACAGGCCATCAACCTGCCCAACTTCGGTTCGCTCAATGGCCCGACCTTGCTGGAAGAGAAGCGGTTCACCCCCGCCACCGTCGAGGCCCTCAAGACACGCGGGCATGAGGTGCGCGAGGTCAACATGACAAGCGGACTGCAGGCCATCACGCGCAGCCAGGCTCACGGCACGCCGCTGTGGATGGGCGGCGCCGACCCGCGCCGCGAAGGCGTGGTGATGGGCGACTGACGCGCCCGCGCGCTACACGTCGATCGCTGCCGCAGACCCGGCCTGTTTGCGCAGCTCGAATTTCTGGATCTTGCCGGTGGATGTCTTGGGCAATTCACCAAACACCACCGCGCGCGGCACCTTGAAACCGGCCAGGTGCTTCTTGCAGTGGGCCACGATCTCCAGCTCGGTCACCATGGCGCC
>JANOUM010000781.1:0-2037 GCA_031416855.1 Rhodoferax sp.
GAAGTGAATGCGAAGTCCGGGTTGGCCGCCACGATCGGGTTTTTCATCGACAGCTCGATCCATTCGCCGGTGCCGTTGTCGCGGAACTTGGCAACGAACAATGTGCCTTTGTCGAGGTATTTGCTGCCCACCGCCAGCCGGTTGGCGGCGTTCGCATCGCGCGGCTCCCACGGGGCATCGGAGACGAACTTGTAGATGTACTCGCCGCGCGCATCGTCGCCCATGTAGGCAACGATCGGTTGGCCTGCCACCGGCCTGGCGAAGCTCACGTTCTCATGGGCCATGCGCCCGAGCGCAGTGCGTTTGTGCACCGGTTGGGCCTTGTCGTAGGGGTCGATCTCGACGATGTAGCCGAAGCTGTTCATCTCGTTGCGGTAATCCTCGCGTGCGCTGGCACCGATCGCGCCGTTGTTCCAGCGCGCGTATTTGTCATCGCTGCCGGCGCTCTCCCAGCCATGGCGGCTGGGTGCGCCGGCGGCGCGCCCGTAGCGGTTGAGCGCCACGACAGAGGCGTCGTTGCGGCCGCGCCGGTCGTTGTCGCGCGCGTCGCGCGAGAAGTAGCCGAACCAGTTCTCCTCGCCGGACGCATAGGTGCCCCAGGGGGTCTTGCCGGTGCCGCAGTTGTTCAGGGTGCCGCGGGCGCGCGTTCCGTCCGGGCTGAACCGGGTGACCAGGTGCGCGCTGCCGCGGGCCGGGCCGTGGATCACCGCGTCAGACATGGTCGTGACGCGGCGGTTGAAGGCCGAGTCCCGCAGGTAGCTCCAATTGCCGCCACGCGATTGGACTTCGACCACCGACAGGCCGTGGATCATCAGTTCCTTGTCCACCTCGGAGGCGCGCCGCGGCAGGGTCGCGCCACCACCGTCGGCGTGCAGGAAGAAGGAGGACAGTTTCTCGTCTGTCGTGGCCTCATGGTTGATTGCAAGCAGGCCACGCGCGTTGTAGGACGCCGATGGCTTGCCACCGGCATCCAGACCGAACCATTCCATGCCATCGTGGTGGTCGCCCGCGCGCTGGTCGAAGTCGTTGTCGGTGCCGTCGTTCTGGAATGCCGCCACCGTCCCGGTGAGCGGGTCGCCCAGCGCGAATAGCACGTCCGCCTTGTAGCCTGGTGGCACCAGGACAGTGTCCGCCAGGCTCCTGGGAACGGGGGTGAAACCCAGCGTCGTGAGCGGGTGCATGGGCCCTGTCATGGCGCCGCTGGTGGCGCAGCCAGTGAGGGTGGCCGCACCCAGCATGGCGGCGGTGGCCGCACCCACGCCACCGCGCAGCAGGTGGCGGCGGCTCAGCCGGGCGTCTAGGATGGCATCGAAACGCGGGTTGCCGGAGGTGTTCGAATCTTCGTTGTTGAAGCTGTCGCCGGGGCGTGGGGTCGCATTGCTCATGAAGGATCCGTGGGTTAGGGGAAGGCGTGAGCATGGCCGGTTTAGGTTGCAGTTGTGTGACAAAACCAATTGTTCCGGCCGGCCAATCGCAGGTGTCAGGCCAAGGTCACCAGCCCGTGTTTCAATGCCTGTCACGCTTCCGACAGCCAGGCCATCGGCCGCCAACGGGTCGCGAGGCAAAGGGCCTGTGCCATGACCATTCGCTCGCTACTTTTTCTGTCGTCGCCATGCGTCATGGCTTTCGGGCTGGTCTGCGCGTTGGCCGGTCCAGCGCTGGCGCGCGATCTCCCCGGGCCCCCGGTCGTGTCGATCCAGGACCGGTTGACCCAGGCGCGGTCGGATATCCAGGCTGGGAACTGGGCCCTGGCACTGGCTGGACTGCAGGACGCGGCACGCGACGAGCCGGGCAACGCCGACCTTCACAACCTGCTCGGCTACAGCTGGCGCAAGCAAACGACGCCGGACCTTGCGCGCGCATTCGAGCATTACCGGCAAGCACTGCGCCTGGACCCCGCACATCGCGGCGCCCATGAATACATCGGCGAGGCCTATCTGATGGATGGCAAGCTGGCCGATGCGCGCCGCCACCTGACCGAACTCGAACGCCTGTGTGGCAATCGCACCTGCGAGGAGTATGCGGATCTGGCGGCCG
>JANOUM010000782.1:0-5949 GCA_031416855.1 Rhodoferax sp.
CCTGTGCCGTGCGGGTGACGGATATCGACAGCCACAGCGACCGCATGTGCATCCGTGTGGCCTGTGGCAAAGGCGGACACAGCCGCTACAGCATCCTGAGTGCAACACTGCTGGCCAACCTGCGTACCTATGCGCGAACCTTTCGTCCTCGCACCTGGCTATTTTGCAACCACACCGGTGCGCTGCCCGTGACCATTGAATCGGCCCAGCGCGCCTACCAGGGCTCGCGCCACCGGGCCGGCATCATGAAGAGCGGTGGCCCGCATACCTTGCGCCACGGCTTTGCCACCCATTTGCTTGAAGGCGGCGTTGACCTGTTCACCATCCAAAAGTTGTTGGGCCACGGCCACATCAGCACCACGACACGCTACCTGCACTTGATCAGCCCGCAGTTCCGTCCCCCGAAGGATGTTGACCCGCTGGACCTGCTGGCCGGGCTGCCCAAGCTGTAGATCGGGCAAGCCTTTTTTATAGCCCCCGCATGGCCACCCTGGCCGATGCGTTGCGCCAGTTTGGCCCAGCGTATCTGGCAACCCACGCTCTGAGCACTCCCCAGGCCAAAGCCTGGCGTGGCATTGTTGCCTGTCGCACACCTGCGCTGGGCGGCCAGCGCCTGGCCTGCGATGCCTGTGGTCACAGCCACTGGCAGTACCACTCGTGTCGCAACCGGCATTGCACCACCGAGGGTGATTGAAACACCCACAGGTACCACCGATGGCCGCGCTTGCCCTGGAGATCGGTAAACACCGCCCAACGCGTCTCGTCAGCGTGCCAATGTTCTTCGCTGCGCAGCTTGAGCACCATGGCCTGCTCGAGCGGCTCAAATAGTGGGGCGATAGCCTTCAGACCCCCAGCCAACGTACCCGCAGGCATGTGCAATCCATGATCGGCCAGGTCCTGCAGCAGCCGGTGACTGGGGCGGCCATAGAGGAATTTATCCAACAGCACCGTGCTCCACACCGATATCCCGTACTTGCCCCGCGCAATCAACCGTGCCGGGGGCGGCGCATTAACCGGCGGGCCAAAATAGTGGATGTTGGGGACGTATTCTGTTTCCTTGGGCGTGGCGGTCAGGTCAATCTGCGTGGCGGACTTGAAATGGTCCAGAATCTCGCGCCAAGCCGCGTCTTCCGCCGCGCTGCCACGGTGGCATTCGTCAATGATGATCAGGTCGAAGAAGTCGGGCGACAGCTCACGGAAAATCTTCTGGCGCTCCTCCGGCCCAGTGAGCGCCTGGTACAAGCCGAGGTAGATTTCATAGGCGGTGTCGATGCGCCGGTATTTGTCCACCGCCAGGGTGATCTCGGTCCGGGTACCGTCGTCGCGCTCGATGGTCTTGGCCTGGGTGCTGAGCTTGGCCATCTTGGCACCGAAGGGCCGGAAGTCATTGACCATGGTCTGGTTGACCAGGATGTTCCGGTCTGCCAGGAACAGCACCCGCTTTTGTCGGTCGGCATGCCAGTTGGACTTCCACAAGCGCCGAATGATCTGGAACGCGGTGTAGGTCTTGCCGGTGCCGGTGGCCATGACAAGTAGCACGCGGTCCTGCCCCTTGGCAATGGCCTCCACGGCGGAATTGATGGCGTTGCGCTGGTAGTAACGCGGCTCCTTGCCACTGCCGTCGTCGTAATACGGCTCCACTCCAGCACAATCTCTTCGCGGGCCGCGTCCAGGCCCTTCCATTCGGGGTACTTGGCCCACAGCAGGTCTGGCGCGGGGAACTCGTCCATGCCCAGGTCGGCCTCCCCCGGCACCAGCAGGCCCGTGCGATCATGCAGCACAAAACCCTTGCCATTGCTGGCGAACACGAACGGCACCTGCAGCGCGGTGGCATAGTCCAGCGCCTGCTGCATTCCGTGACCGGCCGCGAACTTGCCCTTCTTTGCCTCGATCAGGGCGATCGGCATGTGCTGCCAGTAAAGAACGAAATCCGCCTTCTTGGCCTTGCCCCGGCTGACCAGCCTGCCGCGCACGATGATGCGGCCCTTGGTGAACGACACCTGGCGGCGAATCTGCGTGGCCTCATCCCACCCGGCTTTGACGATGGCCGGGGTGATGAATTTGACGCTGACGTCGTCTTCGCTGAGGTCGTTCATTCTTGGTGGCGATTGGAGACACGGCAAGACATGGTAGCCGCTCGAGTTCCCTGACCGGCAGACCAAAACGAAATTGCTCGAAAAAATCTATCCGTATCGGATGTCGAGACTTACACTTCCCGACGACCCAGGCTCAAATTCACTGTGCGCCCGGTACACCCGGCCGAGTCACCAGATTTGTCGAAGGGGAATCGGATGAACAGACGTGACACGGTTCATGCATTGCCTGCGCTGGCCGCGTCAGTGCTGGGTCTGGTGGCCGCGCCCGGGCTCGGCCAAAAGCAGGCCCAGACACGACGCGTGGGCATTCTTGTCCTCGCTTCGCTGCCATCGATCACTGCGATCATCGACGGGATGCGTTCCAGCCTGCGTGACCAGGGCTACGTCGAAGGCAGCAACATCGACTTCGACATCGTGTCGGCCGAGGGCAATGCCGACCGTTTGCCCGAACTCGCCGTCCAACTCGTTGCGCGCAAGGTGGACGTCATCGTCACTGGCGGTGGTAACGTCTCAGCCTTGGCCGCGCGTAAGGCCACATCCACGATCCCGATCATCATGACGAGCAGCACCGGCCCGGTAGAGGCCGGGCTGATACAAAGCCTTGCACGGCCGGGTGGCAACGTCACCGGATTCACTGTGCCGCCGGAGTTGGGATTCAAGCAGTTGCAACTCTTGCAGGAGGTCGTGCCGCCCATGCCGCGTGCCGTGATTCTGCTGCGCCATGACCCCACGCAGGCTGCAGCGCGCGAGCAGGCCAAGGTGTATGCACAGATGCTGCTGGCCGTGACACTTGACTTGGTAGAGGCGCGCTCGCCAGAAGACATGACGCGCGCGCTCGAAGCCGTACGCGTCGCCAAGCCGAACGCGATGATCGTTTCACCCGATCCGCTTCTGTACCAGCAGCGCGACCAGATCCTGCGTTTCACGCGCGAGGCGCGTATCCCAGACATGTACTCGTACCCTGACATCGTGGACGAAGGCGGCCTGATGGCCTATACCGGGACTGCGCAAGAAATCCTTGCCGGCATTACTCGTTTTGTAGATCGACTGCTCAAGGGCGCCAAGCCGTCGGATTTGCCAGTCGAGCAACTCACCAAGTTCGATCTAGTGATCAACTTGAAGACCGCGCGGTCGCTGGGCCTCAAGGTTCCGCAATCGCTGTTACTGCGTGCTGAGCGGGTGATCAACTGACACGCGCCATCCAGGCTCGATTGAGCCCTGAATGCGGCTTGAGCACCAGGCGCTCATTGAGCAATGCACGCGCGAGTGGGGTCTGCCCCGCGCGTTCGGCAGCGACTGTCAGGGTTTGCGCCAACAGATCGCGCTGAGCGTGGGAGCCGCCCCCGCGCGCTGCAATGGACCTGACCGGCACCAGTAAGTCCACGGCCCGCGAGTAGTCACCATAGCCATAGGTGTACAGCGCGCGTGCCACGGGCAATCCCACCTGGCGCGTCATGGCCCCGTTGTCGCAGTTCTGCTGCGCTGTGCGTTCCATGGCACCGAGCAGGCGTTGCGCAAGATCGTCGCGCCTGGCGCAAACAAACGCCATCATGGCGTGGACATCATTGAACGCGTACCATGCGTCGTCGATGCGAGGCTCCCAAAGCTCCGCCAGGCGAGGCCATCGCGTACCGACGTCCACGTCATGCAAATTGAGGCGCCACAACAACGAGCTCGCATCGAGCATGTCCAGGATCACCACTGAATCCGTGCCACGCACCCGCTCGTCATACAGGCGTAGCACTGTGTCCCATTGCTGCTGGTCAAAGTGGTACAGCGCCAGATGCCACCAGATGTGTACCGCCAAGAAACTGTCCGTGGACCAGTCCGGTGCACTTGAACCCAGAAACTCAACACCGTCGTCAATCCGATTCGTCATCTCCATGACATGCGCCAGGGCGTGCGTTGCCCAGGCGTCGCGAGCATCACGTTCCAATGACCTGCGAGCGGCGTCCTCCGCACGACAGTAGTCACCCATTTCCTCCAGACCGAACGCATGCATACCCAGGTAGCAACCTTCGAGGGTGCCGCCGCGCTCGATGTCAGGAAGGCGCCGCGCGACACGGTCACGCAGTTCGCCGGACTGACCCAGGAAGAAGTCACCCTGGTGCGCGGCGAACATCGCCAACGCGTCGCTCGGGTAGTCCACCAGCACTTTCTCCCAGCACGCGCAGGCATCGAAAAGGCGGCCCCCGACCCATGCCGCAAGGGCTGCCATGTGCCCGCGCTCGCGCGCTGTCGCGCCCCCCGCCATTGCTTGCGCCGAGGTCAGTGCCGCTTGCGCGTCCGGCAATGCAGACTTCTCGGTTCCGAGCACACACAACACTCCCTTGAGCACATGGCCCATGACGAGGCCTGGGTCGATGGCAGTGGCTGCGTCGCACTCGGCAACCGGGTCGTTTCGCAGCAGCAGCAACTTGGTGAGAGCGGTGTTGTAACGGGTCACGGCAGCAGGGTCACCGCTCGTTACCGGGAGGTCGAACACGTCTTTGTTCAGCATGTCGTTCCTCGGTAATGCGTCGATCGGTCGATCGGCCGACTCGATGGTATTGCCTTGCATTGGTTCGGCATGCCGCCGAATGGATCGCCGACAGCCGTTTGCGTGCCCGATTGCTGCGCGGGGCCGAACTCATTCCAATGATCTTTCAAGATGAGTCTAACCATGGCATATTCTGCGCTATTGAAGCTAACTGGACAGTGCCAAGTTTTCCGGTTGAGTTCACGCCGCCAAGCGATCGACATCAGATAGCGGGTCGTGTTTGCGATATTTGATCATGATTTTCTTGAGGTCAGGCGCAAAAGCGGGAACTGAGAAAAATGCCGGGATGGTGGAGCGCAGGGCGCTGGCCATGATAAGCTCAGATGGCGGCATTGCCGGATTCATGGTGCGCAGCCAACTACGAAAGCAGCGCCAAACCTCTGCCGTGTGATTGATGGACAGGTGCTGTGGACAGCGGAAATATGGTTCCGCGCACCGGGTGGTGCACGATGCAGAAACGCACGACGCGCCCGACCGGTCGCCACATCAGGTCCAGCACGCGGTAGCGCACCGTGACATCGCGCTCGCCATAAACCGGGCTGGGGGCGCAGATGAAGGCCGAGTGGTCCTGGGCGAGATCTTTGAGGCGGACCTTGTTGCCGTAGATTCTTGGCCGCCCCTTGCCACGATGCGTCGGTTGGAGCACGGGCAGGTAGGCCACGGCGTTGCTCTTGGCACGCGTGAGCAATTGATGTCCGTTGGCCACTAGGGGCGTGATGACTTTGCCGCTGGCGTAGTAGGCGTCGGCAACGAGAAGCACCTTTCGGTCGCAGGCGCGGGTGATTGAAAACAGCAGCGCCACGAGCTTGTCCAAAAGCGTTCTGGCGTCCCTGTTGGAGAACACCAGGCCTTCGTGAATGCGAGAGGTCAGCGGCACAGCAGCCACCTGCCCGCCGCCAGAGTGCACCAGAAGGGAGATGGCCTGCAGCGAATGGCCCATGATGTACTCGGGTTTGGTGCACCCAGCACGACGTCAGTACGTCCAGGTCCAGGCTGGTGCTGTGGAACAGATGAAGAAATCGGTGGTAGGCCAGGCCACTGAAGTTCAAGACGCGCACGAAGTTGGTGACGCCGGCGTTGTCGGCGCGGCAACACAAACCCATCAAGACAAGAACCATCCAGGCAAAGGTGCGTGCGCGTCGGCATGCCGGGCGCAGGGCATATACCGCACGCAGCCACTGGGTCCATAGCTTCATGGGCAGGTCAAGCGCGACCTTGCAGCCCTGGGTGATTTGCGCCCCGGAAGCCTCTCGACTCAGTACAACGTTTGCGGCTCACCGGGGTGCCGCTGCAAGGCCACACCGCCGATAAAGC
>JANOUM010000783.1:0-5127 GCA_031416855.1 Rhodoferax sp.
ACTGCTTTCCAAGCGAGATCTGTCCGTTGGCTCCAACAACCTTGACGCTCGCCGCATGGGTAGTACCCGACATCATGAATCCTTTCGTGCGTTACCAAATTAGGTTCGCACGAAATTGTACATCTCGCCCTCCCATGCCCTGCCCTCCCCACGCCCCGACCAGCCCTCCGGCAACCGGCCATGAGCCCCAATGGACCAGCAAAAGTATCGCCATTCAATACCCAAAGTCCTCCATGGCAGCACTTCGTACTGATTCGTGGATTTTCGATGACACCCGACGGAGACTTCGTCTGTCAACTGTTCAAACCCACCGGAGATCACCATGCACACACAGACCCTCGACAACCACGCAGCGCAGCAACCGCGAATCCAACAACGGCCACCGGCCCTGTCCAAGCGCGCCAAAACCGCGCCCAAACTCATGTTGTCCTGCGCCGTGCTTCTGGCCGTATACGGTCAGCAAGATCCTCGGACACAGCACGATCACAACAACGCAGCGTTATGCGCACCTGGAGGTGAGCCAGCAGCGGGAAGCGCTGAAAAGGGCTTTGGGTAATTTTTACACCGGAATTTGCACAGGCCTTGCGCCTTGCTATGGTGTTTGTAGCGTGAAACCTAGTGTTTACGCTGGTGGACGGTGGAGGTTTCGAACCTCCGACCCCAGCAGTGTGAATGCTGAGAACTAGGACTTTCCTGGACATTGCTAAACGCTGTTTACCTCTGAAGACTGTCCAAAGTCGTTCATAATTTGCCCAGTATGTTTTTCATACTATTTTCATGCCATGTGGAAAGGGTAGATCATGGCAACGTTCTCCAAGGTGTCCGAACGCTCCAAGCTCAAGCCCAGGCGCGACCCGTATTGGCAGAAGCTTCGGACCGGCTGTTATCTCGGCTACCGCAAGATGACGGCGTCCAGCGATGGCAACTGGTCAGCCCGGTTTCTCGATGAGTCCAAGAGCCCACCGAAGCAGGTCTACAAGGCCTTGGGATATTTTGGGGACCTGCCGGACCATCAACGACACGACGCTGCGAAAAAGTCGGCCGAAGAATGGTTCGACCACGTTGGCAAGGGTGGCGCCAGCGAACCGATCACGGTCAAGGAGGCCTGGGACCGGTACATCGCCAAGCTGAGAACCGCTGGCAAGGCCGACGCGGCGGCGGACATCACCCGCCGGTACAACCGGTGGATCAAGCCCGATGTCAAACTGGCGGCTACACCCATCCTCAAACTCAATGCGGGACAGGTCAATGATTGGCGCGTCAAGTTGGCGGAAACACCGGCCATCCCACAGAACAAGAAACTGGTCAGCACCAAGCCGCGATCGGCAAGCGCCTTGAACAGGGACATGGCTGTTTTCAAGACAGTATTGAACCTGGCCCTTGAAGACGGATACGCAACCAGCGACGCGCCGTGGCGGACAAAGTTGAAGCCCGTGAAGAACGCCACCAAACGTCGAGACTGCTACCTGGATCTGAACCAACGTCGTGCACTGATTGACAACGCACAGAAGGATCTCGCGCCCCTACTCCGAGCAATGTCGCTGATCCCGCTACGGCCAGGAGCGGTGGCTGCGCTGACAGTCGGCAGTTTTGACAGACGGCTGGGTGTTCTGACGATAGGTAAGGACAAGTCCGGGCAGGATCGAAAAATCACCCTCCCGGCGGCAACCGCGGCATTCTTCACCGAGCAGGCCAAAGACAAGTTACCGGCCGCACCGTTGTTCGCCAGGTTCGATGGGAAGAAATGGAACAAGGACTCCTGGAAATATCCGTTCAAGGACGCCCTCCTCGCGGCCACACTTCCCGCCAATGCAACGGCATACACACTGCGGCACTCAACCATCACAGACCTCATTGCAATGCACCGTCTTGACACGATGACTGTCGCCGTCCTCAGCGGCACCAGCATCGCAATGATCGAGAAGCACTATGGGCACCTGCTGCGCGACCACGCAGCGAAGGCGCTGGCATCCCTTACGCTGTAGACGGCGGGCGTTGCCTGCTGGCATAGTGAAAAGGCAGCGAGGCGATGCCGCTGTATCTGTTGACGATGTTTGCCAAAAATGAGCGCGCCAACCTGAGCCGGGCCGAGCGCAACGCGCTGGTCGGCCTGGTGGACGCACTGGTGCAGATCTGGCTTGAAAGGTGACGTGATGGGCAAGGCATTCGACAGCATCAAGCAGGGCCTGACCGAGGCCATCGACCACGCCAAGGGCGCGCAGGCGGGTGTGAAGGTATGGCGCCCCACGGCCGTGGACGTGGCTGCGGTACGTGGCCGGCTGGGCTATACCCAGGCGCAGTTTGCAGCGCGCTTCGGGGTGTCGGTGGCGACCCTGAGGCACTGGGAGCGGGGCGACCGCAACCCCCAAGGCCCGGCGCTGGTGCTGCTGAACCTGATCGACCGCGATCCGGCAGGGGTGCTGCGGGCGTTATCCTGATTGCGGCAGCGCCTCGCGACGAGATCAGGACGATAGACCCGCAGGAAGAATCTCACCGTCCGAGCGGCAACCGGCTCGATACGCGGACCAAGGCGCAGTTGTCAGGCATGAGCCTGCTGATCGCCGGCAACCTGCGCTGCCATTTCCTGTGCGCCCGTGCCGCCCTGCCCCTGCTCCACAAATCGGGCAAGGGATCGCTGGTCAGCGTGGCGTCGACCACGGCGGTTGACGTGGTCAAGAACTACACCCACTACGGCATGGCCAAGGCCGGCATCGTTGGCATGGTCAAGGGCCTGGCGCGCGAGAACGTGCCGCGCGTGCGCGTAAACGCCGTGGCGCCGGGCCTCACCAACACCGCCTTCCTGACCAGCGGCACCGGGCGCGAACAGATCTTCGACAGCATCCCCGAAGCGGTCTACGCCAAACGCGTGCCCATGAAACGCATGGCGCGGCCGCAGGACATGGCGGGGCCTATCCTGTTCCTGCTGGGCGCGGCATCGGCTACGACGCGCTGAGTCGCATGTTCACCAAGACGGTGCTCACCAATGGCAAAACCTTTGTCGTCACCTACACATGGGGCGACGCGGGCAGTGCCAGGGGCACGGTTACTACGTCCATCGTTTCGCATCGTCCATATGCGAAATGCCTGCGATCACCGTCTGCACGGCTGCGCACGCTGGCGTAGAAGTGCTGTTACTCGACTACGGGCGCCGTTGATTGACCTGTTGCATCGAGCCGCTCAACGACGTCTCGCGCAGTGACGATGGCAATGCCGCGATGGCTGCCGATGGGCAGAAGGTGCTTACGGTCCCCGGTGACGATCAGCTCGGCCCTGGCGGCCACGGCGGCCGCGATCACATGATCGTCGTCGGCATCGCCCGCCACCACGCGCAGCACGCTGGTCGGGACAATCAGGCTCACGACCGCGGCGTACTGCGCAACCAGCGCCGCGATGCTGGTCCCAAAACTCTCGATGCGCGCGGCGAATTTTGAGTAGCCCAGCGTATGTGCCAGCTCAACGAGCAGCACCGGGCTGCTGTACAGCTCGACCAATTCGCCATCGATGGCAAGCGCGATCAAGCGCCGAGGCGGCCCGTTCCAAAGCAGACCAGCGATAACGACATTCGTATCCAGCACCAGGCGCAGCGGCTGGTACGCGGACCCAGCCATCAACTCGCCGCGCGCAGCCGCCGCTCAGCGCGCACCTTGCGCACCTCCTGGGTGATCTCCTGCTCGATCTCGGGGGTGAGTTCTTCCTGTGGCCCGCGCCGCCACATCGATTCCAGCGCTTCGCCGGCATAGCGGCGTAGCTGCTCGCGCAGCATCGCCTCCATAGCCTCGGCCGACAGTAGCCCTGCGCTGGCCGCCTTCTGTGCGAGGTCATCGGGCAATTCGATCTGGAATGTGGTCATGCTCGGTCCTCCGGAATCGGGCCGCGTCTGGCGGCAAGTAGAGATCGCTTCATTGCTGTTTAAGATGCTACTCTAACCGGTGAGGTACCGGGGGACCAAGCTGGCCGGTTTCGGCCGCCGCCGTCCTACTCAGATCCAGTAGATCGAAATCTTGCCGGTGCTCCGTGCATGTGCGGCAGAAATGTGGCGTCCACCTTGATCAACCCCCTGACCGCTAGGAGCAAGCCCGATGTCGCAACCGCCCCTGCCCGAAACCCCGTTCCTCGCGCTCGACCTGGAGGCTTTCGACCGCAATGTCGCGCAGATGGTGCAGACCATCGTGGGGCGTGGTGGCAAGTAGTGGCGCCCGCATGTCAAGGTGATCCGGGCGCCGGCGCTGGCTCAGCGTCTGGTGGCGACCGGTGCGATCGGGGTGACCTGCTCCACGGTGGGCGAAGCCGAAATCATGGTGGCGGCAGGCATCCGCGATGTCCTGATCGCCAGCCAGGTGGTGGCGCCGGGACAGCTGCGACGGCTGGCGGCGTTGAACCGTGCAGCGCGCGTGATCGTAGCGATCGATGCGCCCGTGCACATCGCGGCGCTGGCAGAAGCGGCGCAGGCGGCGGGTGTAGTGATCCCGATCATGGTCGAATTGGAGGTCGGCCTCCAGCGCGCAGGTGTGGCGCCCGGCGATGCAGCCGTAGGACTCGCCCGCAAGGCGCAGGCGCAGCACGGTGTGAAGTTCGCCGGCCTGATGGCCTGGGAAGGCCACACCACCACCATCGCGGACCCAGAAGAAAAGCGGCAGGCTATACAGACAGCCGTGGGCCATCTCACGGATACGGCGCAGTTGTGTCGATACGCCGGTCCGCCGGTCGAGGTCGTGAGTTGTGGCGGCACCGGAACCTTCCCCATCACCAGCACCCTGGCCGGTGTCACCGAGTTGCAGGCCGGTGGCGGTGTGTTCGGCGACGTGCGTTACCGCGACGATTACCACATACCGCTGGAGCAGGCCCTCTCGCTGCGGGCCACGGTACTGAGCCGACCCTCGGCGCGGCGCATCGTGTGCAATGCCGGCTGGCGTTATCTGTCCGTCTATCCGACGCTGCCGCAGCCGCTGCACCTGAAAGGCACGACCCGCCTGGCGCCGTCGGCCGAGCATCTGACGCTGGATTGCTCCGAGGATGTTGCGGGCTACGCAGTGGGCGACGCGATTCAAACCCGAAGAAAACGCGTCAGAGACTATCTTTGGAAGAATATCGGAGCAGGAAGAAAATGCATCTTCACTCCGGCCGAAA
>JANOUM010000784.1:0-2450 GCA_031416855.1 Rhodoferax sp.
GCCCGAGGCCGAATTCGCCCGGCAGGTGATGGCTGGCATCGTGGGCGCCGACAACGTGGTCGTGCAGGAGCCCACCATGGGCGCGGAGGACTTTGCCTACATGTTGCTGGCCAAACCGGGCGCGTACTGTTTCATCGCCAATGGGGACGGAAGTCACCGCGAGATGGGTCATGGGGCCGGCCCGTGCACGCTGCACAACCCAAGTTATGACTTCAACGACGACTTGATTCCGCTGGGTGCCACCTATTGGGTGCAGCTGGCGCACGCCTGGTTGAACAAGCCCGCACCATGATGGACCTGGTACAGGCATTTTCGCCAAGTTATGCGCGGGCGCGAGCCCGGTTCCTGGAGGCCGCCGCGAGCGCGGGCCTGCAGATCGAGTCCCATGTACACCCGCTCGCCGGGCGCGACGGCGAGACCCTGGCGACGGATGTGGCGCTATCCGGTTCACCGGCTGCCGAGCGCCTGCTGGTCGTATCCAGCGCTTGCCACGGTGTGGAGGGATATTGCGGCAGCGGGGTGCAGGTGCATGCGCTGCACGACCGCGAATGGATGGACCTGGCGGCGCACAAGGGTGTGGCTGTGCTTTATATCCATGCACTCAACCCCTACGGTTTTTCACACCTGCGGCGGGTCACCCACGAAAACGTCGATCTGAACCGCAATTTCCACGATTTTTCGCAGGCCTTGCCGACCAACGACGCGTATCGACGTGTGCATGCGCTCCTGTTGCCGGACCAATGGCCGCCGCACGCGACCAACATCGCGGCGATCAACACCTACGTGCAGGCCCACGGCATGGCGCAATTTCAGTCGGCTGTCACGCAAGGCCAGCACGAATACCCTGACGGCCTGTTTTTTGGTGGCACATCCCCAACCTGGAGCAATCGCACGTTGCGCGAGGTGCTACGTCGCCATGGCCGCCAGGCCCGGCGCATTGGATGGATCGACCTGCACACCGGGCTTGGCCCCAGTGGCCTGGGCGAACGCATCTTTTCCTGCCGTGACGATGCCGCTGCCCTGCAGCGGGCGCGCCGGTGGTGGGACGGTGGCGGCGCGACGCCGATCACCTCGTTCTACGATGGGTCGTCGACCTCGGCACGGCTGACCGGGTTGATGTTCAACGCGGTGTACGAAGAGTGCCCTCAGGCAGAGTACACCGGCATCGCCATGGAATACGGGACGCTGCCGCTGCCAGAGATGATCCAGGCCCTGCGCGCCGAGCAGTGGCTGCAAGGCCATCCTGAGGCGCCGGCCGACCAGGCGGCGGCGATCAAGCGGCAGATCCTGGACGCGTTCTATGTCGATACCGATGCCTGGAAGGGCCAGGTCATCAGCCAGGCGCGCCAGGTGGTCTTCCAGGCGGTGGCCGGGCTCTGCGGGCCGGAAGCAAGCTAGTTGCCGGCGGCGGCGAAACGCCCGCGCGCCATTTCGAGCAGGCCGTCGAAGATCAGGTTGTCCACCAGCTCGAATGGGGTGGTCAGGCTGGGGGCCATTTTCCAGCCGGCGCCACCGGTCATGAAGCACCGGGGTTCGACGCCGCAGTGCCGACGCAGGCTGTCGACCATGCGGTCCATCGCGCCCGCTATCGCGTAGGTGCCGCCGCTCGTTAGTGCGTCGCTGGTGTTGGTGGGGAAGTCGCGCACCTCGCCGGTCGGCACATGCAGCCCGGCAGTACCAGACTCCAGCGCGCGCAGCATGATCCCGTGCCCGGGCAGGATCAGGCCGCCCAGAAAGCGGCCGCTGGGGTCGATTGCCTCCACCGTGACAGCGGTGCCCACCATGGCCACAACCGTGGGGCAGGCCGGCCCCTGCGACCGCATGCGGTGCCATGCGCCGATCATCGCGACCCAGCGATCTGCGCCCAACCGGGTCGGGAAGTCGTAACCATTGGTCAAACCGGCTTCCGATTCGCTGGCCACCACCCACTGCGGCGACACGTCCCACAATTCCATCTGCTCTTCCACCCGGCGCCGGGCTGCGTCACCGGCCACTACACACCCGAGCATGGCGGCGGGCGGCGTCAACGCAGCCCAGGGGCCATCGGCCAGCCGGTCGATGTGTTCCAGGAATTCGGCGCCCTGTGCCAGCAGCCGCGCGCCCGGGCGGGGTGTGTCGTACTGCGCCCATTTGAGCCGGGTGTTGCCGATGTCGATGGCGAGAAACGTCATGGAGTAATCCTGCTGGTGGGGGGGCAGCGGCGCTCAGTTCTGCCGCCAGGGCAGGCCATGGTGGCGCCAGCCACCGGTGTTGCCGCGGTGCGCATGGCCGTCCGGGTTGCCTTCGAACCCTTCCAGGATGTTGTAGGCCGCCAGCCCGAGTTCGGTCGCCCGTCGGGCCGCTGCAATCGACCGCACGCCGCTGCGGCACAACAGCACCACCTTCTTGCCGGTGGGAATGCTGGCGCGCAGGCTGTCGTCGAATTGCGGGTTCATGGCCATGCCCGGCCA
>JANOUM010000785.1:0-3192 GCA_031416855.1 Rhodoferax sp.
TGTAGTCGCCGCTCACGGCCGCAAAGGCCAACACGTCCTGCTCGGAAAAGGCGCGCACCACCTCGAAGACCTGGCCCAAGGCGATATCGTCAAACTTGAGCTCCGCAGCCGTGGGGAAATGATCACTCATCAGCGTACCTACGGTGGCTACCCGTGGCTGTCATTGCGGGCTTGATCCGCAATCCGTGGATCCCGGAGCGAGTCCGGGATGACAAGAGAGCAATTGGTACCTCATGTCTTGGCACCCACTACCTGAACGATGTCAAAAAACGACACCATGCCTTCGAACTCCGAGACCTCGAAGCTGATGGAGAACTCCTCCTCAAGCGCGAGCACCAGATTGATGTGGTTGGCAGAATCCCACCCCGGGGTATTGTCCATGGACGTACCGTCGTCAATTTTGGCGGCATCTGTGTTCAGCACGATCGCCATCAGGTCCTTGATGGTCTGTTCAATGTTTTTCGACATGGGTGGGGCAACTCCGAAATTGGCTCAGGCGGTCCAAAGTATCGCACCCATCTTCAAGCTGAAACCCTGAACCAGGGCGGTTGCAGTACAGGGTTGTTTGCAATGTCGAGCTGCCACAGCGAGGTGCCGGCTTCGTCCTCGGCCAGCTTGCTGAAGCCGTGTTTGTCGAACAGATCGCGCACCGGCATGTTCTTGGCCGTCGGCACCAGCCGGCCCGACACCTTGCCAAGCCCGCGGCTTTGCGCGGCGTCGCACAAGTAAGCCAGCATAGCCGTCTCGACCGTGCGGCCGATCACGCGGCAGCTGAGCAGAAGGGTGTCGATATCCAGCCGGTCTGCGAGCGCACGCGCCATCATCACACCCACAATCCCGTTGTCGCCAAAGCGGTCGCTCACGGCCACGGTCACCGTCACCCAGGCCGGGTCCGCGACGCGCGCCGATACTTCTGCCTCGGAGTAGCGAATGGTGGTCAGGTTGAGCTGGCTGGTCTTGCGCGTCAGTTCTGCGGTGCGC
The DNA here is from genome assembly GCA_031416855.1 of Rhodoferax sp. Classification (GTDB taxonomy): domain Bacteria; phylum Pseudomonadota; class Gammaproteobacteria; order Burkholderiales; family Burkholderiaceae_C; genus CAISIP01. The sequence goes on from JANOUM010000785.1 coordinate 982, forward strand.
GCCAGGGAGGCTGGGTCCACGCAGGCGATGCGCAACTCCATGTCCAGGTCGCGGTAATAGTCTTCGATGTTGCCGCTGGTCGTGCGCATGGACTCGGCCTGGGCGCGTTGCTGGTACAGCTGGCCACGACGCCGGTCTTCATCCGACAGGCTGAGCGTGTCGAACAGGCCCTCGGTACACAGAGCGTCCACGTACTGCTCGGGCCGGCCAGGCAGCTGGATCACGGTAACCGCAGGCAGTTCGCGGCGCACCTGGGCGCACTCGGCCGGGTTGTCGTCGGCAAACACCACGTGCTCCAGGCCGATGTTGAGCTGCTGCGCAATGCGCATGAGCGACTCGCTCTTGCGCTCCCAGTGAACCTCGCTCACGGCAAAATGTTCCTTGCGCAGCAGCATGGAGCGGTGCTGGGCAAACACCGCGTCCACGTCGGCGGCGTTGTTCTTGCTGGCAATGGCCAGGATCACGCCACGCCGGTGCAGGTCTAGCACCGCACGCTGGAACTCCAGAAACGCGTTGCCAGGGTAGTTGGGCCCCAGCTGGATGCCGTCCAGCCCGTCTTCGCCGATGACACCACCCCACAACGTGTTGTCGAGGTCCAGCACCAAGCACTTCTTCGACAAGCCCCGCAGCGCACGAAAGTATTTCATGTACTCTTGCGACAGGTGGCCGAGCATGCCGTTGGCGATGGGTGCCTTGGCATACAGCCGCATCCGTGCGTCGTACCAGTTCTGCACGCCGAAGCTGGCCACCAGGGCGGCATAGTCGACCACGCGCACATCCACCACATTGGCCACCGCTTCGCCGAGGGCGTGGTTCAGGCTGGCAATGCGCTTGAACTGGCCTGCGGCCAGGCGCGTGTCGGCAATACCGGCGCGCCGCAAGCGTGGTTGGGCGAGGTTGTGAACCAGCAACGGCGCCGCGCAAAACCCCCGAAACGCCTGCGCCAGCCCGCCGATATCCTGCGCGAACCGATCGGCACCGTTGCCAAGTGTGGCGCCAGACGCCTCTGCGTCCATGAACTCGCCATAGACATCGGGCAACCAGTCTTCGCCTTCGATGGCCAAGACCACCACGTCGGGTGCGAAGCTGTACAAGCCGCTGTTTGCGTCCAGCATCTCCTGCTTGACCTGGCCAAAACCCGGCTGGTAGATCTGAATGCGCAAGCCGTTGGCAAACCCGAAAGCAATCAAGGAATCGTGGATGAACTCGATGGAAAACGACGACACCAAGCCCACGCGGTAGGGCTTGAGCGCCCCGGCATCCTGTGGCAGACTGTCCACCAACTGGCGCAGAAAGCGATAGTTCAGCAGCGTGGGTTGCTCCAGCAGCAACACCCGCGCCGCCTGCACGGCGGCAGGCACGGCCCCCGCTTGCACATGGGCCTTGACGGCCGCACGCAGATCGGGCTTGGTGGCCACCACCGGCGCAGCCGCTTTGGCAATGCCTGGTTGATCATCATTCATAACAGTAGACACCCTGCTTGTGCATGTTGCGAACCACCTCCTCCACGGCCGAGGCCTGCAGCACCACGATTGTCAGGCCACCGATACGCGCCTCGCGCCAGGCGTTGGCTGCCTTCAGATACGGAACCAGCTTCTCCAGCTTGCGCCGCCTCGACACCGCAGGGTCGAACAGCCGGCAATGGGTGTCCAAAATCTCGCCGCTGCGCGTCTTCGACTGCAGGTGAAACACCTCTTCGGTGAAGGGGGAGACGGGCAGTTCCGCCTCCAGCACCTCTTCGAGCAGGTGGAAATAGGTCAGCACATTGATGCCGGTGCCCAGCAGCACGATCTTGCCTTGTCGCTGGCGCAATGCGTCGAACGGCGTGCCCACGCCGCAAGGCGTGCGCGCCAGGTGGTGCCCCTGGGCAATGCTCGCGGCATCCTTGCCCCATATCGCCACCGGGTGGGTGGGGTGCACACTGCGAATGACGCCGGGCGAGCGGCGGAACAACTCCGTCAGCAGCCCCATGCGGGACGGCGTGCGCGCAACGTCGAACAAGGGCTTGGCGCGGGCATGGTCCACAGCGGTGCCACCGAAGGGCATCGTCGGCATCATGACAATGCCTGTGGTGCCCACCACGCCCTGCAGAGTTGCAATGATGTCGGTGGGCTTGCCCTGGAAGCCGGCGAAGGAGTCGAAGGAGCTGTGCACGAGGATCGCGTCTGCTTGCGCAACGCCGAGACCGGCAAGCGCGCCGGCCAAATCCGC
>JANOUM010000786.1:0-2253 GCA_031416855.1 Rhodoferax sp.
GTTGCCCGAAGGCAAGGAGATGGTGATGCCTGGTGACAACGTGTCGATCACGGTCAAGCTGATCAACCCGATTGCGATGGAAGAGGGCCTGCGCTTCGCGATCCGCGAAGGCGGCAAGACCGTCGGCGCCGGTGTGGTTGCGAAGATCATTGCGTAGTTCGGATCAAGTAAAGGAATTACCATGGCAACCAAACAGAAGATCCGTATCCGCCTCAAGGCGTTCGATTACAAGTTGATCGACCAATCTGCCGCCGAGATCGTCGATACCGCCAAACGAACCGGCGCGATCGTCAAGGGCCCGGTGCCCTTGCCCACGCGCATGAAGCGCTTCGACATTCTGCGTTCCCCGCACGTCAATAAGACGAGCCGCGACCAGTTGGAGATTCGCACCCACCAGCGCCTGATGGATATTGTCGATCCAACCGACAAGACGGTCGACGCTTTGATGAAGCTCGACCTGCCAGCCGGCGTCGACGTGGAGATCAAGCTCCAGTAAAGGTTGGTTTGGCCGGGTGAGGGCCGCGCAGTGATTAACTGCTTGCCCGGTGATTTTTTCCGGCATATACTCACAGGCTCGACACAATTTGGCGACAGCTGATAGTGCGAGTTTTATCAACAGTCTTTCACGCAAAAACGGCGCAACCAATTGCAGTTGCTACGGTGGAAGTTACGGAGAAAAATATGAGTCTTAGCAACTCCCTCGGGTTGCTGGGTCGCAAGGTGGGCATGATGCGCCTGTTCACTGATGATGGGGACGCTGTTCCTGTCACGGTGGTGGATGTGTCCAACAACCGAGTGACCCAGGTAAAAACCGAAGCAAATGACGGCTACGTTGCCTTGCAGGTGACGTTCGGTGCGCGCAAGGCGTCCCGTGTAACCAAGCCGGCTGCCGGTCACCTCGCGAAGGCGGGCGTGGAAGCAGGTGAGATCATTCAAGAATTCCGTGTCACGCCAGACGCCGCGGCCAAGTATGCGGCTGGCGCAACCGTTCCGGTCGGCGATGTGTTTGCGGTGGGCCAGAAGGTCGACGTGCAGGGTACATCGATTGGCAAAGGCTTCACTGGCACGATCAAGCGCCACAACATGAGTTCGCAGCGGGCTTCGCACGGTAACAGCCGTTCGCACAATGTTCCCGGCTCTATCGGCATGGCGCAGGACCCTGGCCGCGTCTTCCCGGGCAAGCGCATGTCGGGCCACCTCGGGGATGTGACGGTCACGACCCAGAATCTGGATGTGATTCGCATCGACGAGGCGCGTCAACTGTTGCTGATCAGGGGTGCCGTTCCCGGCGCTCCTGGCGGTTTTGTGACGGTTCGGCCGGCGGTGAAAACCAAAGTGCAAATCGAAGCCAAGAAAGGGGCGATCTGATGCAGCTCGAGCTCCTCAATGATCAGGGTCAGGCCACGTCGAAGTTCGAGGCCCCCGAGACCGTCTTTGGTCGTGCCTACAACGAGGCTCTGGTGCACCAGGTGGTCGTGGCCTTCCAGGCCAACGCTCGCCAGGGGACACGCGCCCAGAAGGATCGCGAACAGGTCAAGCACTCGACCAAGAAACCGTTCAAGCAAAAGGGAACCGGGCGCGCCCGTGCCGGCATGACATCCTCGCCGTTGTGGCGCGGAGGCGGCCGCATTTTCCCGAACATGCCGGACGAGAATTTCAGTCAGAAGATCAACAAAAAGATGTACCGCGCCGGCATGGCGTCGATCTTCTCCCAGTTGGCGCGCGAAGGCCGACTGGCCGTGGTGGACTCCCTGAAGGTCGAGTCCCCGAAGACCAAGCCGCTGGCCGCCCGTTTCAAGGCCATGAACCTCGAATCCGTGATGGTCATTGCGGATGAGGTGGATGAGAACCTCTACCTCGCGTCGCGCAACCTCGTCAATGTGCTGGTGGTCGAGCCGCGTTACGCCGATCCAGTGTCGCTGGTTCATTACCGCAAGGTGCTGGTCACTCGCGCCGCGATGGACAAGCTCAAGGAGATGTTTGCATGAGCGCCGTGAAATTCGAAGAGAGTCGCCTGATGCAGGTGCTCGTTGCACCCATCGTCTCCGAAAAGGCCACGATGATCGCCGAGAAGAACAACTCGGTCACCTTCAAGGTCCTGCAGGACGCAACCAAGCCCGAGATCAAGGCGGCCGTTGAGTTAATGTTCAAAGTCGAGGTCAAAGGCGTTTCCGTGGTCAATACCAAGGGCAAGGCCAAGCGCTTCGGGAAGTCGTTCGGTCGCCGTGACAACATCCGCAAGGCCTATGTCAC
>JANOUM010000787.1:0-4346 GCA_031416855.1 Rhodoferax sp.
GTCCTTGGGCACTTCGTGTTCGTGTTCACGCACCCATACCCCGACGGCAACGGCCGGATGGGCAGGTTCCTGATGAACTCGATGATGGCCTCAGGCGGCTATCCGTGGACGGTCATCGAGCTGGAGCGTCGCGCCGAATACATGGCAGCGCTGGACGAAGCGAGCTCGCGCGAGAACATCGTGCCCTTGGCGGAGTTCGTCGCCTCCAGCCTGCGCCGCGAGGCTGAACTCAGCATGGCTAAGCACCAGCCTGGCAAAGCATCCGCAGGCCGGCGCCGACCCAAGATTCCGGGTTGACAGCGCAATTCATGCGTGACACAATTTTCAGAATGCATTCTTATATCAGAATACTGGACGCAAGGCCTGGTTCGACGACCCGCATGCGATTTTCGCGGCGGGCGGCGGCAGACGGGTCACGGCGGGCATGTTCCCGCATAACCAATCAAACGCGATATTGCCTCCGCGCCTTGACCAGCCAGTTTCTTGATCTCTGCATGACGCTCCACGACGCGCGACGTGGGTGCGGCGATCAGGACTGCGCCAACGACGGCTCCGCGCCGGTCAAAGTAGGGCGCAGCGATGCCGGTTGCAGCCGTGACCGTGCCATCCACGGTCATCGCGCAACCCTCGGCACGGACTTTCGCAATCACCTTGCCCAATGCCGTGCGTGTTGTGACGGTCTTGTTGGTGAAGCGCTGAAACGGGCCGCTGGCCAGATACTGTTCGCGTTCCCCGGCTGGAAGATAGCTGAGGATCGCATGGCCGCTGGCGGCAGAACTCAGAGGTCTACGCACGCCGGTTTCCACGCTGAAGCGCAACCAGCTATCGGATTCGACGACGAGGGCGTAGACCACATGCCTGCGGTCCTCGCTCAGGGTTCCCAGAATGACAGTCTCACCGCTTACGCGCGCCAGGCCTTCCAGAATCGGCCGCGCCAGATCCGCAAGAGAGCGGCCACCATGGATCGATTCGGCAAGCCTGCGCGCTTGCGGGCCGAGCACATAGGCACCGCTTTCGAACACAACGTAACCTACCTGGGCAAGTCCTTTGAGTATTGCGAACAAACTCGTTTTCGGAACGTCGAGCGCTTCGCTCAACGCGGCCAGCGACATCGGGCGTGCCCGGTCGGCGAGCGCCTCGATCACTTTCAATACACGGGCTATCGCACGTGGTGGCGTAAAGGCCCGGTCTTCGGGTTCTGGAGTTTGATTCGTCATGATTTTTCGGCAGAACGCAAGCATGGGGGGCGCATGACCAATGCGCACCAAACCGATTTCGATGTTAGCAAAGGGCCGCGCCCATGACGTCGACAGCAAATGATGCCTCCGGCGATCGCCCTGGCGGGCGCCCACTTGCAGGCATACGCGTGCTGGACCTGACGCGCGCCCTGTCCGGGCCCTTCGCCACAATGGTCCTTGGCGATCTGGGTGCCACCGTTGTCAAGGTAGAGCCAGCCGACGGTGGTGACATGACGCGTGCCTGGGGTCCCTTCGCCGCTGGGCAGAGCACCTACTATCTCAGCGCCAATCGAAGCAAGTTGAGCCTGGCGCTCGATTTTCGCCACCCTGAGGGGCTGGCCACCATACGCCGCATGGTGAAGGCAAGTCACGTTCTGATCGAAAATTTCCGGCCCGGCGTGGCGCAAGCGATGGGCCTGGGCTACGAGGCGCTGCGCCCGGTCAATCCGGCATTGGTGTATGCCAGCATTTCGGGCTACGGCAGCACCGGCCCTGCACGCGACTGGCCCGGGTTCGACCAGGTTGCGCAAGGCCATGCCGGCCTCATGGGCCTCACCGGTTCCGACCAGCCGACCCGGGTCGGGGCAGCGATGGGAGACATGACCGCCGGAATGTGGGCCGCACTGGGCGTAGTAGCGGCCTTGCGCAACAGTGAGCGCACCGGTCGGGGTGAGCACGTGGAGACCTCACTGGTGGCGAGCCTTGTTTCCATGCTGGGCGTGCAAGGACAACGTTTTCTGAGCACCGGGGAGGTACCCCAGCGCACCGGCAATACGCATCCGGTAATCGCGCCATACGGCACCTTCACTGCACAGGACGGGCCGATGAATATCGCGCCCGCAACGGAGCGCATGTGGCGCGACCTGTGCATCGCGGTTGGATTGCCCGGTCTGCCGGACGACACGCGCTTTGCGACCAATGAGTCGCGAGTCACCCACCGGTCCTTGGTGCATTCCATCGTCGAAGAGCGGGTCCGCCAGAAACCACGCGCTGAATGGATGGCGAAGTTTGTCGCGGCAGGTATTCCCGCCGGTTGCATCAACCAGCTTGACGAGGTATTTGCGGACGAACAGGTTCGACATTGCGAGATGGTGCGCGTTGTAGAACATCCCGTGCTTGGACCGATCCCGCAACTGGCGTTGCCGCTGCGCTTCGACTCGCTGGATGTTCAGACGCCGGTGTGCGCTCCGCCGTTACTGGGTCAGGACAGCGTTGCGATTCTGCGCAGCTACGGATTCGGCGAAGACGAGATTGCATCGTTGCGCAGCCGCAATATCGTGATCCAGCACGTCCAGGGTGCAACCGCCCCATAAAAAATCCGGCACCCTAGTTATTCAACCCAGGAGAATCCATGCTTCGCACATTTTCAGCCTTGGCCATCGCGGCAGTTGGCTTATTCAACCCTGTTGGTGCCTTCGCGCAAGCGTACCCGAACAAACCGATCAAGGTCCTGGTGGGTTATGCGCCAGGTGGTGGCTCTGACATCATTGCCCGCCTCATAGCGCAAAGCCTGCAGGCAAGGTTGGGCCAACCGGTGGTGGTCGAGAACCGCCCTGGTGCTGGCGGCAACCTTGCAATCGACCTGGTTGCAAAGTCCCGCCCCGATGGTTACACGCTGCTGGTGACGCCCAATACCTTCACCATGGCTCCGGCGCTTTTCTCCAAGCTGCCGTTCGATGTCGTGAAGGATTTTTCTGGAGTCGGCATCATCGCGACCTCCCCGATGGTCGTGATTGTCAGCTCCCAGATGCCGATTTCGTCTGTCGCGGAACTGATCCAGTATGCGAAGGCAAACCCCGGGAAACTTTCTTATGCGACTCCCGGCATAGGTACCCCGCAGCATCTGGGGACGGAGCTGTTCAAGGCCATGACGGCGACCGATATCGTTCACATCCCTTACAAGGGCGGTGCGCCGGCCGTGGCAGCGGTGGTTTCGAACGAGGTGCCGCTGTCGTTTGCCGCGATCAATTCCGCAAAACCCTTCATTGACGCAGGTCGGGTCAAGGCGCTGGCAACGAGTGAATCGAAACGCTATTTGCCGTTGGGGCTACCTACCATTGGCGCGACCGTACCTGGTTATGACGTCGGCATCTGGTACGGTGTGGTGGCTCCTGCCGGAACCCCCAAATCGATCATCGACAAGCTCAACGCCGAGCTGGTGGCGATCGTGCAAATTCCCGACGTGAAGGAACAGATGGCGAAGCAGGGTTATGACAGTGCGGTTGCGCCACCTGCCGAGATGGAATCGCAGATTCGCTCCGAGGTGGACAAGTGGATACGCGCAGCCAGAACGGCGGGTGTCAAACAGGAAGACTAGGCCAAAGCAATTGGCGCCAGCCACGCGTGCGGGCAGCGACCAATTCGCGCTCGGCTCCATCTCGCAGGTGCACCGCCTCTGATCTCGTTGGTCGGCACCGTCAACTGCGGACCATTCGGTCGCTCACTTGTTAGACAGGCTTGCTTGGACATCATCGGCTTACAGGCTGAGTTGGAGCAGAACAATGCGGGCTTTCGCAAACTGCCCGGCACCGCCTTGGAGGACGGCGGCGGCCAGACCGTGTACACGCCACCGCAGAACGCTGCCGACATCGTGGCCTTCATGCGGGACCTGGAAAGTTTCATCAACCGGGACGAACTACTAGCGGTGGACCCGTTGATCAAGATGGCGCTGATCCACCACCAGTTCGAGAGCATCCATCCGTTTTACGACGGCAACGGGCGCACCGGCCGGATCATGAACGTGCTGTATCTTGTAAAGGAAGGACTTCTTGCCCAGCTTATCCGCAGTGTCAGAAAAAAGAGACCGTCAGCAATGGCGCTCGGTTGATTGTCGTGTCGTCTATTTCGATGAGTCCCGGGAAAAGAAACCCATCATCTTCCAATATGCGGATCTGGAAGTCGCTGGACAGTGCCAAGTTCTCGCTGCCGTTCAGCCGGCTTCCTTGGTCAGCCGCAGGGTTGACAATTCCGTTGCCAAGTCAATCCAGTGCTCCATCAGGAGCTTCATGCGCTCGTAGTTCTTGAGCTGCTTGCGCACCGCGGGCAAGTCCTCCTTCTTGACGAACTTGCTACTGCTTTTTCCCTTTCGGGTGTAGCTCACCTGGTAGT
>JANOUM010000788.1:0-1688 GCA_031416855.1 Rhodoferax sp.
CGCGATTTTGGCCCTGATGCGCCGCATGGTGGACCAATATGGGATCTCTTTCATCTTCTCCACCCATGATCCGGAGGTGATCAAGGCGGCAGATGATTCGATCTTTCTGAAGGATGGCCTGATTCAGGGCATTCGGCGCAAAGTGGAGGATGCGTCATGATGGTGACGCTGAACCTGGCGCTGCGGAATTTGTTGCGGAATCGAAGGAGGTCGATTGCGACTTTGCTGGCGATGGCGATAGGGTCGTCGTCGATCCTGCTTTTTGGCGGATACAGCACCAATATCAACTACACCATGCACACCGAGTACGTGCAGACCGGTGGTCATTTGCAGATCCAGCACCGCGATTTTTACTTGTATGGCAGCGGCAACCCTACCGCCTATGGCATAGCCGACTACACCAAGATCATTGCCGCGATCCAGGCCGACGAGGTTTTGAAAAATATGGTGGTGGTTGTTACCCCGACGCTGCAGTTTGGCGGCATTGGCGGAAATTACGCCGCCAGTGTGTCGCGCACGGTTGTCGGCAACGGATTCGTGGCCGAAGACGTCAACCGCATGCGAAAGTGGAACGACTTCGGCCTGCGCACCGGTTCGCCCACGTTTGCGCTGGAGGGGGCTCCGCCCGACGCTGCGATTGTCGGGATGGGGGTGGCCAGGGTGCTGCAACTTTGCGACGCGCTGAAGATCGCGAGTTGCCCCAAGCCTGAGAAAGAAAAGGTCGCCGATGGCAAGGCCTTGCCCGACGATATTGCGCAACTGTCCCAACTTGAATCGCCGGCGGCCGATGCCTCGGGGCCCAAACCGGGCCGCATCGAAATACTCGCGGGCAATTCGCGTGGGACACCCAACGTGGCGTCGATCCTGGTGGTGAAGGCCGAAGAGCAGGGCTTCAAGGAGTTCGATGAAGTCGCTGTGATGATGCATCTGGCGCAGACGCAGCGACTGATCTACGGCAAGTCCGATCCCAAGGTGACGTCGATCATCGTTCAGCTGAAACACTCCCGCCAGATTCCGGCGGCGACTGCCCGGCTTGGGCCGATCCTGGCGGATTTTTCGAAGACCCAACCGCTGGCGGTGCTGGACTTTCAGACGTTGAACCCGTTTTACGTTCAGACCATCCAGTTGTTTGACACCATCTTCGGCTTTATCTTCGCGCTGATTGGCGCGATTGTGCTGTTCACGGTCAGCAATACGATGAACACGGCGGTGGTGGAACGCACGGTCGAGATCGGTACATTGCGCGCGATCGGCCTGCGTCGGGCAGGAATTCGCAATCTGTTTGTCACCGAGGGTGCCCTGTTGGGTCTTGGAGGCGGAATTCTCGGTGTCGTGCTGGCGCTGGTTTTTGCCACAGTGTCAAACGCGATGGGATTTACTTGGACGCCACCCGGAAGCGCGCAGCCCCTGCCCTTGACCTTGACAGTCTGGGGGGAGAACAAGATGATTCTGGGCACCACCGTCGGATTGATGTGCATTGCCGTCGTCAGCGCCTGGTGGCCGTCCTACCGGGCCGCGCAACTGAACGTGGTGGAGGCCTTGCGCCATGTCTGAAATAGGGAAAATAGCATCATGAGAATTGTTTCTGCCGTGCTGTTCTCATTGCTGATGGCTCCCGGGTTGGCCTTGTCGGCACCTAGTCCCGAGGAAATTCTGGCCGCCAGCGACACGATTCGTAATCCTGGCAA
>JANOUM010000789.1:0-1764 GCA_031416855.1 Rhodoferax sp.
GGTCCGATGCGCGCGGTGTTCGAGGTCGTCGGCATCACCGACATCGTGGCCAAGAGCCATGGCTCGACCAACCCCTACAACATGGTGCGGGCAACACTCGATGCCCTGTCCGTTTCGACGACGCCCTCGGCGGTCGCCGCCAAGCGTGGCAAGACGGTCGAAGAGTTGTTTGTCTAGGTCGGAGGAATGAATATGACAACAGCACAACAGACAGTCAAGGTCCAACTGGTCCGCAGCCCGATCGGATGCAAGGAGTCGCATCGCGCGACCGTGCGCGGTCTGGGGCTGCGCAAGATCCGCAGCGTGAGCGAACTCAAGGACACGCCGGAAGTCCGCGGCATGATCAATACGATCGCCTACCTGGTCAAGGTACTCTAATTGATGGTTGCAAGGCTCTGCGCCGTCGCTTGACGGAGCCGGCGTTCAAGAACTGACGAAAGAAGATGATGGAACTCAATGGCATCAAGCCGGCCGGTGGCGCCAAGCATGCGAAGCGCCGCGTTGGTCGTGGAATCGGGTCGGGCCTGGGCAAGACGGCAGGCCGCGGTCACAAGGGCCAAAAGTCGCGTGCGGGCGGCTACCACAAGGTGGGCTTCGAAGGCGGTCAGATGCCGCTGCAGCGCCGCTTGCCCAAACGCGGCTTCAAGTCGCACCTGCTCAAGTTCAATGCTGAAGTCACCCTGACCTCGCTGGAAGTGCTCGGCGCGGCCGATGTCGACCTGCTGACGCTCAAGCAGGCCGGTCTGGTGCCTGAAATCGCCAGGACGGTCAAGGTCATCAAGACCGGCGCGCTCACCATGGCTGTCAAACTCAATGGCATTGGCGCAACGGCTGGTGCCAAGGCTGCCATTGAAGCGGCCGGCGGCAGCGTCGCCTAATTTCCTCCGTAGCGCACAAGAAGCAAACGTGGCAACCAACGCAGCTCAACTGGCAAAAACCGGCAAGTTCGGCGATCTGCGTCGCCGGCTGATGTTTTTGCTGCTGGCACTGGTGGTGTACCGGATCGGTGCGCACATTCCGGTGCCGGGAATCGATCCTGCGCAACTGCAGCAGTTCTTCAAGGGCCAGGAAGGCGGCATCCTGGGCATGGCGAACCTGATGTCGGGTGGCGCGTTGTCGAGGTTCACGGTGTTCGCGCTCGGGATCATGCCGTACATCTCGGCCTCGATCATCATGCAGTTGCTCACCTATGTGCTGCCGGCGTTCGAGCAGCTCAAGAAAGAGGGCGAAGCAGGGCGGCGCAAGATCACGCAGTACACACGCTACGGCACGTTGGGCTTGGCCTTGTTCCAATCGCTCGGAATTGCCATCGCGCTGGAGAGTTCCGCCGGCTTGGTGATCGCTCCGGGCATGGGCTTCAGGGTGACGGCGGTCTGCACGCTGACTGCGGGAACGATGTTCCTGATGTGGTTGGGTGAACAGATCACCGAACGCGGATTGGGCAACGGAATCTCGATCTTGATCTTCGCGGGTATTGCCGCGAACCTCCCGAGCGCAATTGGCGGCCTGCTGGAACTGGTGCGAACTGGTGCGATGAGCATCATCGTCAGCCTGTTGATCGTGGCCCTGGTATTCCTGGTGACCTACCTGGTCGTGTTCATCGAACGTGGGCAACGCAAGATTCTGGTCAATTACGCCCGTCGCCAGGTGGGCAACAAGGTGTATGGCGGGCAGTCGTCGCACCTGCCGCTGAAGCTCAACATGGCCGGGGTGATCCCGCCGATCTTCGCCTCGTCGATCATCCTGCTCCCGGCGACGGTGGTG
>JANOUM010000790.1:0-1673 GCA_031416855.1 Rhodoferax sp.
CAGCTGGCAGGCGACCTCGTTCACGGTGGGTGAGTACCACCTGGACCGCGAGATCCTGGGCCACCCGATCTTCACCGTCGCCGACGGCTTGCTGGCGCTGGAACAGAACGTGCACCGCAACTCGATGGTGCGCAAGATCCAAATCCTCAAGGTGCGCGGCAGCCACCATAGCGCGGACATCCGCGAATACACCATCCGCGACGGTCAGATCGACATCGACGAACGGGTGCAGGATTTCGACGGGATCCTCTCGGGCCACCCGATGCACCGGACGGAGGACGGCGCAAACCACCGTGCCTTGCCGGCATGACACCCGACGCGGCGGTCAGCAACGCCACTTTGGAACAACGCGAGCAGCGCGCCGCCCGCAAGGAGCAGGAGCTGGCCCGGCGCGAGCATGCGCTGCAACCACGCGAGGACGCCATGCGGGCACGCTCCGCCCTGGAGGCGCAGGCGCAGTCGCAATTGCGTGAGGCCAACGAGCGCCTGGTGATCGCGGCGGTCCAGGCACAGGTGATGACGGAGGCCGCACAGGATGCCGCGGCGCAACTCTCCCACATGGCCTCGCACGACCACCTGACCAGCCTGCCCAACCGCGCCCTGCTGACCGACCGGCTGGCGCAGGCCATGGCGCTGGCACGCCGGCGCGGCAAACGGGTGGCCCTGATGTACCTGGATGTCGACCACTTCAAGCATATCAACGACTCGCTCGGGCACTCGGTGGGCGACGCGCTGCTCCAGCTCCTGGCCCAACGCCTGCGGGACTGCGTGCGCCAGTCCGACACCGTGTGCCGCCAGGGCGGGGATGAATTCGTGCTGCTGCTGGCCGAGGTGGAGCAGCCCGCAGACGCCGCACTGGCAGCCGCCAAGCTGATCGAAGCGATGGCCAGCCCCTGCGTGATCGGCGAGCACCACCTGCATGTGGGCGTGAGCATCGGCGTGAGCATCTACCCGGACGACGCCGCCGACGTGGAGAGCATGCTGCGCAACGCCGATACCGCCATGTACCACGCCAAGCGCAACGGACGCAACCACTACCAGCAGTTCCATCCGCAGATGAACGTGCGGGCGGTCGCACGCCAGTCTGTCGAGGTCGCACTGCGCCAGGCGATCGACGGCGAGCGCTTCGAGTTGCACTACCAGCCCACGGTGAACCTGGGCACCGGGGCCGTCACCGGCGCGGAGGCGCTGCTGCGCATTCGCCAGGCCGACCAGGTGCTGATGCAGCCGACCCATTTTGTAGGCATCGCGGAGGACTGCGGCCTGATCGTCCCGATCGGCAAGTGGGTGCTGCGGCAAGCTTGCGAGCAGGCTGTGCGCTGGTTGCACGGCGGGCTGGCGATCGGGCAGATCGCAGTCAACGTATCGGCGGTCGAGTTCCACGGCCGGGACTTTCTCGCCGGCGTCCAGTCGACGCTCGCGGACACCGGGCTGGCCCCGTCCCACCTGATGTTCGAGCTGACCGAAAGCGGGCTGATGCAGGACACGGACAGCACGATCGCGGTGTTGCATGCGCTCAGGAAGATGGGGGTGCGGGTGGCGGTCGACGATTTCGGCACCGGCTACTCCAGCTTGAGCTACCTGCGGCGCTTTCCGATCGATACGCTCAAGATCGACCAGTCGTTCGTGCACGACATCCAGGACGGCATGGGCGAGGCGCTGCTGGTGAGCGC
>JANOUM010000791.1:0-2338 GCA_031416855.1 Rhodoferax sp.
GCGTCGCCACGCGCCGACAACCCTGATCGCCGCTGGCGCAGCGGCGATTGCCAGTTTGCTGTGGGTGCCCGCCCACGCCTCCAGCCACCGCGAGGCGCCGTTCATCACGACCCAACCCAAGGTCGACGGCACCGACCTGTACCTGTTCAACAGCTACGAAACCGGCCGCTCCGACTACGTGACCGTGCTGGCCAACTACCAGCCGCTGCAGGACGCCTATGGCGGGCCGAACTATTTCAAGATGGACCCCAACGCGCTGTATGAGATCCACATCGACAACAACGGTGACGCGCGCGAAGACCTGACTTTCCAGTTCCGCTTCCAAAATATCTTCAACAGCATCACCCTGCCGATCAGCGGCCAGAACGTGGCCATCCCGCTGACGCAGGCCGGCCAGGTGAGCGGGCCGAATTCCGCCAGCCTCAACGTGAACGAAAAATTCACGCTGACGCTGGTGCGGGGCGACCGCAGGACCGGCCAGTCGGTTGCCATCAGCCGCGTCGGCAGCGGCGCCACCAGCTTCGACAAGCCGGTGGACAACATCGGCACCAAGACCATTCCCGACTACGTCGGTTACGCCGCCCAGCACATCCATCCGATCAACATTCCCGGCTGCGCAACCCCGGCGCGGGTGTTTGTCGGCCAGCGCCAGGAAGGCTTTGCTGTCAATCTCGGCACCATCTTCGACCTGGTGAACGCGCCGGTTGCAGTGATCACGGACCCGGCATTGATCAATGCGGCACCCAACACCATTGCGGACAAGAACATCACCACCCTGGCGCTCGAAATCCACAAGAGCTGCCTGCTGGCGGCCGGCAGCACCGACCCGGTGCTGGGCGCCTGGACGACGGCCAGCGTGCGCCAGAGCCAATTGGTCAATGCCAATCCGCCGAGCGGCCACCAGACCACGGTGACCTATGGCGGTTCCTGGGTCCAGGTATCGCGCCTGGGCATGCCGCTGGTCAACGAAGTGGTGATCGGCCTGCCGGACAAGGACCGCTTCAACAGTTCATCGCCCCGCAACGACGGCCAGTTCGCCAGTTACGTCACCAACCCGACACTGCCCGCCTTGCTCGAGATCGCGCTCGGTCTGCCGGGTATCGCGCCCACCAACCCGGGGCGCAATGACCTGGTGACCACCTTCCTGACCGGCATCGGTGCCGTCAACCAGCCACGCAATGTCGTGCCATCGGAAATGCTGCGCCTCAACACCGCCATCCCTGCGGTGCCATTTGCGCAGCAGAACCGATTGGGCATCGTCGGCAACATCCTGGCCAACGGCAGCGACAACGCCGGTTACCCGAACGGCCGCCGGCCCAAGGACGACGTGGTCGACATTTCACTGGTCGCCGTCATGGGTGGCTTGTGTGTGGCCAACGGCAACACCAATACGCTGGGCTTTGGCGCTGCCTGCAATCCGGGCGCGGTGCCGCTCGGCGTGACGGCATTCAAGCTGCACGACGCGGTCGACCAGGCGGTGCAACCGTTCCTGCCCGGCTTCCCGTACCTCAACACCCCGCTGCCAGGTTCGCAGTAGGCCAGCCCACCCCATCCAAGAAGTTTCATCATGCAACACGCACTTTCCCGGCTGTCCTGCGCTGCAGCCTTGACCCTTGCGATCGGCGCCCAGGCGGCGATCGTATCCTTCGACGCTCCGACCCAGATCGACATCGACAACAACACCAACGTGGCCAGCTACCAGGAGTCCGGTTTTGTGCTCTCCGGACAGGCCCCCAGCTACCTGACGCTCCACACCATTGGCAGCGCCGGGTCGGGCGGGCTGTTCCTGGTGGCGAACAGCCCGCTCATGCTGACGACCGCCGGAGGCGGACTGTTCAGCCTGCTCGGCATCGACTATGGTTTGTTCGACCCAGACGGTGCAGGCGTTCTGACCATCGAAGGTTTGTTGAACGACAACAGCCTGCTCAACGCGATGCTGGCACTGGGTGGCCTGGCGAGCTTCCAGTTCCAGGACTGGTCCGGTCTGAAGTCCGTCACCTTCAGCGCCACCGCCGATCTGGTGCTGGACAACATCAACGCGGTTCCGGAGCCAGGCACTGCAGCCCTGGCGGCACTGGCGTTTTCGGGCTTGGTGCTGGTGCGGCGTCGTGCACGCATCGGCTGAAGTCGTCGCCGCGGCGCGGGGCGCTCCCCAGCTTGCCAGCGGGAGATAAGATGGTGGGCTCCTGCAAGGCCAGCCGACGCGCCGCGTGCGACTCGCTGGCGTTGCAGGCTGTGCAACTTCCACCACGCCAGCCCATGTCCAGCCATATCCATTCCGAAGTCCACGGCCATGCCGGCCAGATCACCCTGCACCGCACCCGCGCGCTTAACGCCC
>JANOUM010000792.1:0-6716 GCA_031416855.1 Rhodoferax sp.
CGGACGCCGACCCCCTTGCCGCGCTTGGCTAGGTAGCGGTTTACATGCCGCGCAGCAGCTTCAGACAAAGTGACGGACATGGCGATTTCAGTGTGAGTGTTTCTTCTTGTAGTCGTCGACGGCCGCCTTGATGGCGTCTTCGGCCAGGATGGAGCAGTGGATCTTGACCGGCGGCAAAGCCAGCTCGTCAGCGATCTGGCTGTTCTTGAGCGCGGCGGCCTGGTCGAGCGTCTTGCCCTTGACCCACTCGGTCACCAGCGACGACGATGCGATGGCAGACCCGCAGCCATAGGTCTTGAAGCGCGCATCCTCGATCACGCCGGTCTGCGGGTTGACCTTGATCTGCAGCTTCATCACATCGCCGCAGGCAGGCGCGCCGACCATCCCGGTGCCGACCGATTCGTCGCCCTTGTCGAACGATCCGACGTTGCGGGGGTTTTCATAGTGGTCTACCACTTTTTCGGAATAAGCCATGGTGTTGATTCTTTCTGGATTCGATCCGGTTGTCAGTGGGCGGCCCACTGGATGGTGCTGATGTCTATGCCGTCCTGGTACATCTCCCACAACGGGCTCAGGTCGCGTAGCTTGGCCACGTTGTGCTTGATGGTGGCGATGGCGTAGTCGATTTCCTCTTCGGTGGTGTAACGCCCGATCGTCATGCGCAAGCTGCTGTGGGCCAGTTCGTCACTGCGTCCCAGCGCCCGCAGCACGTAGCTGGGCTCCAGGCTGGCCGAGGTGCACGCAGACCCACTGGACACCGCCAGCCCCTTGACGCCCATGATCAGAGATTCGCCCTCGACATAGTTGAAACTCATGTTGAGGTTGTGCGGCACGCGCTGGTCGATGTGGCCGTTGATGAACACCTGCTCGACATCTTTCAGGCCGTCGAGCATGCGGTCGTGCAGCGCGCGGATGCGAATGTTCTCCGGGCCCATCTCGGCCTTGGCGATTCGATAGGCTTCGCCCATACCGACGATCTGGTGCGTCGGCAGGGTGCCCGACCGCATGCCGCGCTCGTGGCCACCACCATGCATTTGCGCCTCGATCCGCACGCGCGGCTTGCGCCGCACGAACAGAGCCCCGATACCCTTGGGGCCGTAGGTCTTGTGCGCGGTCAGGCTCATCAGGTCCACCGGCAGGCTGACCAGATCGATGTCGACCCGCCCGGTCGCCTGGGCCGCGTCCACATGGAAGATGACTTTGCTGGCGCGGCAGATGGCGCCCATGGCCGCGATGTCCTGGATGACTCCGATCTCATTGTTGACGAACATCACACTCGCCAGGATGGTGTCCGGGCGGATGGCCGCCTTGAACACCTCCAGGTCAAGCAGGCCGTCGCTCTGTACATCGAGGTAAGTCACCTCGAAACCCTGGCGCTCTAGCTCGCGGCAGGTGTAGCACCGCCTTGTGTTCAGTCTTGACCGTAATGATATGTTTGCCGCGGGTCTTGTAGAACCCGGCCGCGCCCTTGAGCGCGAGGTTGTTGGATTCGGTGGCACCGGACGTCCATACGATCTCGCGCGGGTCGGCACCAATCAGGTCGGCCACCTGCACCCGCGCCTTCTCGACAGCCGCCTCGGCTTCCCAGCCCCACGCATGGCTGCGCGAAGCCGGGTTGCCAAAATGCTGGCGCAGCCAGGGCACCATCGCATCCACCACCCGCTCGTCGCAGGGATTGGTGGCGCTGTAGTCCATGTAGATCGGGAAGTGCGGTGTCGTGTCCATGGGAATGCTCAGGATTTCAGGAAGGCGTTACCCAACGCAAAGACCGAGTTGGGGGCGTTTATACGGATCGGTTTTGCCACCGGCATGGCCGAAATGGCGCGTTTCACATGCGGCTTGTCCTCGACCTGCAGGCCCTTGGCGAGTTGCTCGTCCACCAGCTTTTGCAGCGTGACGGAGTCGAGGAACTCCACCATGCGCACGTTCAATGACGCCCACAGGTCATGCGTCATGCACCGGGCCCCATCCCCCAGACAGTTCTCCTTGCCGCTGCATTGGGTTGCGTCGATCGGCTCGTCGACCGACACGATGATGTCGGCCACGGTGATATCGGATGCCTTGCGCGCCAGTGTGTAGCCGCCACCGGGGCCGCGGGTGGATTCCACCAGCTCATGACGGCGCAGCTTGCCGAACAGCTGCTCCAGATAAGACAGCGAAATCTGCTGGCGCTGGCTGATAGCCGCCAGGGTGACGGGACCGTTGCTCTGGCGCAGGCCCAGATCGATCATGGCGGTGACCGCGAACCGGCCTTTGGTAGTGAGTCGCATCGCAAGCTCCTTCAAGTGTTGAGGTTGGTAGTCAATCTGCCAGTGCGATCTTGTGGACTGCCAAGCATCTGGTCTGTGCGCCAGGCCTCACGGCCTGCGCCGGACGGTCCTGAAATTCGACCAGTTGTTGACTGAATGGCTGGAGTGTAACCAGAAACCGACTGTTTTGCTCGGGTAATTAGACTGACCGGTCACATTTTGCGGTTTTCCCCGGCCAAGGCGATGGAAACCACATTGTCGGTGCCGGCGGCACCAAAGGCCCGCTGCTTCAGGATGGCCAGCTGGTCCCGCACCTTGGCGGCTTGTTCGAAGGCCAGGTTGCGTGCGTGGTCCAGCATCTGCTTTTCCAGGCGCTTGATTTCGCGCGCGATATCCTTCTCGCTCATGTCCTCGACCTTGGCCCGCTGCATTGCATCCTGTTCGAGCTTTTCCATCTCGCGCCCGGCCTTCTCGCTGTAGACGCCATCGATCAGGTCGCGCACGTTCTTGACGATGCTGCGTGGCGTGATGCCGTGCCTCAGGTTGTGCGCCACCTGGCGCTCGCGCCGGCGCCGGGTCTCGCCGATGGCGCGCTCCATCGAGTCTGTCATCCGGTCGGCATACAGGATGGCGCGGCCGCCCAGGTTGCGCGCGGCGCGCCCGATGGTCTGGATCAGGCTGCGCTCGGAGCGCAGGAATCCTTCCTTGTCGGCGTCCAGGATCGCCACCAGCGACACCTCGGGAATGTCCAGCCCTTCGCGCAGCAGGTTGATGCCCACCAACACATCGAACACCCCCAGCCGCAGGTCGCGCAGGATCTCGACGCGCTCCACGGTGTCCACATCACTGTGCAGGTAACGCACCTTGACGCCGTTGTCGGTCAGGTAGTCGGTCAGCTGTTCGGCCATGCGCTTGGTCAGCGTGGTGATCAGCACCCGCTCGTGGCGCTCGACCCGGATGCGGATCTCCTGCAGAACATCGTCCACCTGGTGCGTCGCCGGGCGCACCTCGACCTCGGGATCGACCAGGCCGGTCGGGCGCACAAGCTGCTCCACCACCTGGCCGGCGTGGTCCTGCTCCCACTGCGCTGGCGTGGCGGACACGAAGATCGCCTGGCGCATGCGGGCCTGGAATTCTTCGAACTTCAGCGGGCGGTTGTCCAGCGCACTGGGCAGGCGAAAGCCGTATTCCACCAGGGTGGTCTTGCGCGAACGGTCGCCGTTGTACATGCCGCTGAACTGGCCGATCAGTACATGCGACTCGTCCAAAAACATGACCGCATCTTTGGGGAGGTAGTCGGTCAACGTGGCGGGCGGGTCGCCCGGGGCGGCGCCCGAGAGGTGGCGGGTGTAGTTCTCGATGCCCTTGCAGTGTCCGACCTCGCTGAGCATTTCCAGGTCGAACCGGGTGCGCTGCTCGATACGCTGGGCCTCGACCAGTTTGCCCATGCCGACCAGTTCCTTCGAGCGCTGCGCCAGCTCGACCTTGATGGTCTCCACGGCGGCCAGCACCCGGTCGCGCGGCGTCACATAGTGGCTGCTCGGATAAACCGTGAAACGCGGGATCTTCTGGCGCACCCGGCCGGTCAGCGGGTCGAACAACTGCAGCGACTCGATCTCGTCGTCGAACAACTCGATGCGGATCGCCATCTCGCTGTGCTCGGCCGGAAAAACGTCGATGGTGTCACCCCGCACCCGGAACTTGCCGCGCGCGAAGTCTTCCTCGTTGCGCTGGTACTGCATGCGCACCAGTTGGGCGATCACATCGCGCTGCCCGGCCTTGTCGCCAACGCGCAGGGTCATCACCATCTGGTGGTAGGCCTCGGGCTGGCCGATGCCGTAGATCGCCGACACGGTGGCCACGATCACCACATCGCGCCGTTCCAGCACGCTTTTGGTGCAGGACAACCGCATCTGCTCGATGTGCTCGTTGATCGCTGAATCCTTTTCGATGAAAAGGTCGCGCTGGGGCACGTAGGCTTCCGGCTGGTAGTAGTCGTAATAGCTGACGAAATATTCCACTGCGTTGCGCGGAAAGAACTCGCGGAACTCGCTGTACAACTGGGCCGCCAGCGTCTTGTTGGGCGCAAAGACGATCGCCGGGCGGCCCAGCCGGGCAATCACGTTGGCCATGGTGAAGGTCTTGCCGGAGCCGGTCACGCCGAGCAGGGTCTGGAACACCTCGCCATCGCGCACACCCTCGACCAGCTTGTCGATTGCCTGGGGCTGGTCGCCCGCCGGCGGATACGGCATGAACAACTCGAATGGCGAGCCGGGGAAACTGACAAACGTGCCCGTCGCCTCAGGAACCGGGGCCAGCCCGTCGGGGTCTGGCACAACGTCAACAAGAACTTCGGCGATGTTGGTCATGGCGGGTGCGCGAATACGGGGTGGGCAATGGGTAAAATTCGGGACAACCGATAAGCGTACCGCAGTTCCTGTCTGGCTGTCCAATGGATGGCGCGCACATCGGTCAATCCCAGTCCCCAGCCACCGAGAGAACCGCACCATGTCCCTGTTCAGCGCCGTAGAAATGGCCCCGCGTGACCCGATCCTGGGTCTGAATGAGCAGTTCGCTGCCGACACCAACCCGTCCAAGGTCAATCTCGGCGTTGGTGTGTACTACGACGATAACGGCAAGCTGCCCCTGCTGCAGTGCGTGCAGGCGGCCGAGAAGGCGATGATGGACTCCCCGAAAGCGCGCGGCTACCTCCCGATAGACGGCATTGCCGCCTACGATGCCGCCGTCAAGTCGCTGGTGTTCGGCGCCGGTTCCGAGCCCGTCACTTCCGGCCGGGTGGCCACCGTGCAGGCGATCGGCGGGACCGGCGGACTCAAGGTCGGCGCCGACTTCCTGAAGCGCCTCAGCCCAGGTGCCAAGGTGATGATCAGCGACCCGAGCTGGGAGAACCACCTGGCGCTGTTCACCAACGCCGGGTTCAAGGTCGAAAGCTACCCGTATTACGCCGCCGCCACGCGCAGCATCGACTTCGCCGGCATGCTCGGCGCGCTCAACGCGGCGCCGGCCGGCACGATTGTCGTGCTGCACGCCTGCTGCCACAACCCGACCGGCTACGACATCACGTCGGAGCAGTGGGACCAGGTGGTGCTGGCATGCAAGTCGCGCCAGCTCACCCCGTTTCTGGACATGGCCTACCAGGGTTTTGGTTACGGCATCACGGAGGATGGCGCGGCGGTACAGAAATTCGTTGCCGCAGGCATCGTCTTCTTTGTGTCGACCAGCTTCAGCAAGAGTTTCAGCCTGTACGGCGAACGCGTGGGCGCACTCAGCGTATTGTGCGAAAACAAGGACGAGGCGTCCCGCGTGCTGAGCCAGCTCAAGGTCGTCATCCGCACCAACTACAGCACCCCGCCCACCCACGGTGGCGCTCTGGTGGCGGCAGTGATGGCCGACCCGGCGCTGCGTGCCTTGTGGGAGAAGGAACTGGCTGACATGCGTGAGCGGATCAAGGCCATGCGTCAAAAGCTGGTCGACGGCCTGAAGGCGGCGGGCATCGCACAGGACATGCGCTTTATCACGCGCCAGATCGGCATGTTCAGTTATTCGGGCCTGAGCAAAGAGCAGATGGTGCGCCTGCGCACCGAGTTCGGCGTCTACGGCACCGATACCGGCCGCATGTGCGTGGCCGCACTCAACAGCAAGAACATCGACTACGTGTGCGCCTCGATCGCCAAGGTTATCTGAGCCACGAGCCTGCCGCGGCCTCCGAGCCGCTGTCGCCCGGGCGCTTCGTCACCGACATCCTGAGCAACCACACCAACCACCAGATCCTCGAGCGCTTGCCAGCCCTGGGCCTTCCGGACGCCTGGCTGGTGGCGGGGTGCCTGTTCCAGACCGTCTGGAACCTGCAGTCTGGCCGGTCCCCCGGCACCGGCATCAAGGACTACGACCTGTTCTATTTCGACCAAACCGATCTCTCGGAGGCGGCCGAGGCGGCAGTAGCCACGCGGGTGGACGCCTGCCTGGCGGACCTCGGGGTGCTGGTGGAGGCCAAGAACCAGGCCCGGGTCCACACCTGGTATCCCCGGTGGTTCGGCCATGCCTATCCCGCACTGACAAGTTCGCGCGATGGAATCGACCGTTTTCTGGTGCCCTGCACCTGTGTCGGCCTGCAGCCGTCGGCGCAGGGGATCGGCGGCCCGGCGTTGTATGCGCCAAACGGCCTGGAAGACCTGTACGCCGGGCTGCTGCGGCCCAACCCCTTGTGCGACCACCGGACCTTGTTCCGCGACAAGGCGCTCAGCTACCAGTCACGCTGGCCGTGGCTGCGCATTCTTGAAGACTGAAAGCATCCTGGTCAGCGCACCAGCTGGTTGAGCTGGATGATCGGCAGCAGCACCGCCAGCACGATCAGCATCACCACCAGGCCCATGGCCACGATCAGCGCCGGCTCCAGGATGGTGGCCAGCTGCAGCGCCCGCCGCTGCACCTCGTTGCCCAGTTGGG
>JANOUM010000793.1:0-11885 GCA_031416855.1 Rhodoferax sp.
CAGGGTACCAGCCAGCACGCCGAGTTCGGGCGACCAGCCGGCGCTGCGCACCAGCCAACCGGTGGCATAGGCGGCCGACCCCATGAAAGCCGCATGCCCGAACGAGAGCAGGCCGGTGTAGCCCAACAGCAGGTTGAAGGCAGGCGGGCAACGCTGCGTTCGAACGCAAGAATTTTGCGGGTGCGCTGAAGTACTGGACCCAGGCGCAGCAGGCCGCCCCGGCAGGCAGCGAGTTTTTGGCGGGTCTGGAAAACGGTATCCAGCAAGCCCGCGCCGCCATGGGTGGCAATACAACCTCTGGCACGGCTGCCCTGCCCGCCACCGGTGCGGCAGCGGCGATGGCCGCGGCAGGGCCACCGCAACCCGCCAAGGCAGGCGGTACGGGTGGCGTTAAGGACTCGACGGCCCAGCAACCCGGCGCACAGCCCGGTGGCCAGCAGATCAGCGGTGTGGTACAGCTGGCCGGCGCGCTGGCGGGCAAGGTGTCGCCGACCGACACGGTGTTTGTGTTTGCGCGTGCCACCCAGGGCCCGCGCATGCCGCTGGCGATCCTATAACGCAAGGCCGGCGACTTGCCGCTCACGTTTACGCTGGATGACAGCAGCGCCATGTCGCCAGAACTTAAATTGTCGAAATTTCCCAGCGTGGTGCTCGGCGCCCGCATCTCGCGCTCGGGTGATGCGATGCCGCAAAGCGGCGATCTGGTCGGGCAGATCGGGCCGATCCCCACCGGGTCGGGCAAGGTGACGCTGGTTATTGACGGGGTTCAGCCATGAGGCCCAAGGAAGATGGAACAAAATTACATCTAGTCGGGCGCGATGTGGCTCCGATCGACGCAGTCCAATTGGTCAGCCGCGCCGTTGGCAGGAGCAGACGCTCACGGCGATAGCACCGCCGCGGGCGCGGCAGCGAACAGATCGTTGATGGCCTTGCGCAGCCACATATGCGCAGGCCGGACTTCATCGCGCTGATGCCAAGTCATCACCAAGTGGCGCGCTGGCAAGGCGATGGGTGGTTCGCGCTTGTGCAGTTTTCCTCTCTCCGGGCTTAGGTCTGCCAGGTCGCTGGGCAGCACCCCCAGATAATCCGAGCCGGCGATCAGCGAAAGAACGTCGTTGTAATGGTTCAGGGTGATGACAAGGTTGCGCTGATGGCCGTGCTCGGCTAACAAGGTGTCGTAGAGCGCCGACGTCATGCCCGGAAGCATTACATCCACGTGGCGCGCGTTCAAAAAGCGTTCCAGCGAAAGCGGGCCGCGAGCGAGTGGATGGCCGCGTCGCATGAAACCGGTGAAAAGTATGGGCCACAAGGCCTGCGTGCGTAACTCGTTGGACTGCCGGGTTGCATCCAGATTGGTTCCCAAGGCCAGGTCGAGGCCTTCGCGCTCCAGCTGGTGATGCAGATTGATCGGGCTGTACGGGGCGGTACGGATGTGCAGGCCCGTCGCATGAGTTTGCAGATACAGCCCCAGCTTCGGCATCACGCGAGCGCAGGTGTAGTCGGACATCGAGACCGAAAATGAACCCTGCAATTGTGCCGGGTCAATCGCGTTCGGGTTGAGTTCTTGCCCGATCGCGCGATAGTGCGGCGCCAGTCGTTGCCAGAGGTCCCGCGCCACCGCACTGGGTTTTATTCCGTGCATGGTGCGTTCGAACAATGGGTCGTCAATCGTGTCGCGCAAGCGCTTGAGAGCATTGCTGACGGCCGACTGTGTGAGGCAAAGTTTTTCGGCGGCGCGCGTCACGTTTCCCTCCAGCATCAGCATCGCAAATACCCGCAAGAGGTTCAGGTCCATCGTTTCGAAGACGTTCTTCTTCATGCTGCACACCTAGTATTTATGAAAATGATATCTTTTATTCGCAAAAACTGTTAGCGGGTGCAAGAGTTTGCTGGTCAACTGTAATGACCATTTTCCGGATTGCGTCTTGATCAATTGCCTCTTCATTAACGGCCGACTGTTGGACCCCCTGGTGCCTGAGTTGCTCGATGGCATCCAAGTGCTGGTGCAAGACGGGCTGGTGCGTGAGGTTTCGGAGCGTAATATCGATGCGCCGAACGTCACGGTAGTTGACTTGCATGGCAAAACCATCATGCCGGGCCTGATCGACTTGCATGTGCATGTGATGGCGTCGCAGCTGAACCTTTCGGCCCAGGTGAATCTGCCGAATGTATTTGTGACACTCAGGGCGATTCCAATTTTGCGCGGCATGCTGCGCCGCGGCTTTACAACGGTGCGTGACGCGGGCGGCGCGGGGTTGCCGTTGAAGCAGGCGGTCGAGTCCGGGCTGATCCAGGGGCCGCGTCTTTTTGTTTCCGGTCGGGCCCTGAGCCAGACCGGCGGCCATGGCGACATGAACCCACAGAGCGACTTCACTCAGCTGCAGTGCGCCTGTTGCGTGCGGGTAGGCGCAATCTCGCGCGTGGTCGACGGTGTGGATGGACTGCGCCGCGCCGTGCGCGAGGAGTTTCAAATGGGGGCCGATCAAATCAAGATCATGGCTTCCGGCGGTGTTGCCTCGCCGACGGATCCGGTAGGGGCGTTCGGTTATTCCGAGGAAGAAATCCGGGCCGTGACCGAAGAGGCGCGGGGTCGTGGTACGTATGTAATGGCCCATGCCTATACCTCGGCGGCCATCGAACGCGCCGTGCGCTGCGGAGTGCGAACGATCGAACACGCCAACCTGTGCGACGCTTCCGCAGCCGCGGTAATGGCCGCCCATCAGGCTATCGCGGTGCCTACCCTGATCACCTACGAGGCTCTGGCGTCGGAAGGCGCGCGTTACGGGCTTCCGCCTGAAAGCGTGGTCAAGATCTCCGAAGTCAGGGACGCCGGACTGCGTGCTCTTGAGATACTGAGAAGGGCGCGGGTCAAGATCGGTTTTGGTACTGACCTGCTGGGCGAGTCGCACCGCTTGCAAAGCGAAGAGTTTCGCATTCGCGCACAGGTGCTGAGCATTCCGGAGGTTATCGCAAGCGCCACCACCACGGCGGCGGAGGTGCTGGGCCAACAGGACAAACTTGGGCGATTGCAGGCGGGTGCCATCGCCGACTTGCTAATCGTCGACGGTAATCCATTCACCGACCTGGCCTGTCTGGCCGGACAGGGTGAGCGAATTGCGGTCGTGATGAAAGCCGGCCGCGTCGAGTTCGGCGACTTGGGCAAGTTGTGAACGTCGTCCCTGGTAACAACGGGCTCAGCGACGATGGCGGATGCCGCCCGGTCTTTGGCAATCCTGGCCGCTGTAACTTAAGCATTTTTTCCAAAGGAATGATGATGATCAGACGACATTCGCTTGCTGTGATTTTTCTTGTTTTGTCGGTTCAGTTAAGCCCGGCGGGGGCCCAAACGCAGACCGTGCGTGTAGGCATTGACGTGGACGCCGGCACACTCGACCCTAGGCTGGCGCGTGACACCTCGGCCTATCGGACCACCGACCTGATTTATGACGGCCTGGTCCGGCTTTCGCCGGATCTCAAGCCGGAGCCCAATCTTGCGCAAAGCTGGCAGAATCCAGACCCGAAAACCTGGATCTTCAAGCTGCGCGATGGGGTAACTTTTCACGATGGCTCGCCACTGACGGCGGACGATGTGGTGTTCACGTTCCAGACGCTGCTGAAACCTGAAATGAACGCTCCATTGCGTAGCCTTTTCACGCCCATTGCAAAGGTCGAGGCGCCCGATCCAAAAACTGTCGTATTCACGCTCTCCAGCCCTTATGCGCCCCTGTTGACATATCTTGAGATGGGAATCGTTTCCAAAAAAGCCGTTGAAGGAGGAGTGGATATCGGTTTGAAGCCGATCGGCACTGGCCCGATGAAACTAGCCCGCTGGGATCGTGGCAGCCGGATGATCCTGGAGCCCAATCCCAGTCACTGGGCCGGGGCTTCCAAACTCAAAGAACTTCAACTGATCGTCATTAGCGACAACACGGCCAGGGCGCAGGCTTTCGAGGCAAAAGATCTGGATTTGATCCAGTCGCCCCTGTCGCCGCAGGATATCAAGCGACTACAGGCGAACGCCAATTTCGGCAACGTCGTCACCTCGGGCCTTGGTATTACCTATTTGAATTTCAATGCTGGCGAAGCCGTTCTCGCAGAACCTAAATTGCGCCGCGCGCTGGCGATGCTGGTCGACCAGAAAACCATTGTCGGCGACATCTACCAAGGCGTTGATCGGATCGCTACTTCCATTCTCCTGCCTTCGTCCTGGGCCTATTCGGCCAACATCAAACAGCCTGCGTTCGACGTTGCCGGCGCGAAGAAGGCGATCGAGGCGCTGGGATGGAAACTCGCGGGCAACGTCTATATGAAGGACGGCAAAAAACTGAGCGTCGTACTTTCGACGCATAGCGAAGACCCGAATCGGGTGCAAAGCGTCGAATTCATGCAAAGCGTATTTCAGCAGGCGGGTGTCGAGGCCCAGGTGCGCGTGACTGACTGGCCGGCGTTCTCCACCAACTATGTGCAGAAGAGCCAGCACCAGGTGGCACTGCTCGGCTGGCTCAACATCGTCGATCCGGACCGGCTGATGTACAGCCAGTTCCACAGCAAAGGTACCCTGAACTGGAGCAAATACAACAACCCTGCCCTGGACAAGCTTCTGGACGATGCGCGCGAAGCGCTCGACATCAATGTGCGCAAAGCCGCCTATGGGAAGGCGGCGCAAATCATCGCCGACGAGGTTCCCTACTATGTCCTGTCGTACCAGGGCTACCAGGTGTTCTATTCGAAGGCGCTCGGCGCCGTCAAAGCGAATCCGCGCGGGTATTTACGCGACGTTATCGCGCTTCAGAAGAAGTGAGCGGTGCATCGATTTCATGCCTGCGTATATTCTGAGGCGGCTTCTGCTGCTGGTTCCAACCGCGGCGGGAATGGTAGTGATCACCTTCTCGCTGCTGCTTCTGATCCCGGGCGACCCGGCCGCGGTGCTGCTTGGTCAGGAGGCATCGAAGGCTGACATAGCGAACCTCAGGGCCACTCTCGGGCTCGACCTGCCGTGGAGCACGCAACTACTACGTTATTTTTCTGCCCTGCTGCAGGGCGACATGGGGCGATCGCTGTTCCAGAACGAGGCCGTGTCGGCGATCATCGCGGCGAGAATTGGTGCCACGCTGGAGCTTGCGGTGGCGGCTCTGATCATTTCGATCTTGATCGGAGTTCCGTTGGGCATTCTGGCCGCGATGCGCAAGGGCACAAAAGTCGACACGGGTCTGATGCTGCTGGCGCAGCTTGGTGTGTCCATGCCGGTCTACTGGCTCGGCATTTTGCTGATGCTGGCATTTTCAGTCAAACTCGGCTGGCTGCCCGCGATAGGGCGAGGCGAGCCGATTGGCGCGGCGTTATTGGCGGCGCTTTCCGGACGACCGGCGGTGCTTGCGGATTCTCTCGCACATCTGTTGCTGCCGGCTTTTGTGCTGGGCGCAAATTCCGCCGCCATCATCAGTCGACTGGTGCGAACCTCGATGATCGAAATTCTTCAGGAAGATTTCATACGTACCGCCTACGCCAAGGGCCTCCGGCGATCGCGCGTCATGGTCCGGCACGCGTTGAGGAACGCATTGTTACCGGTGATCAGCGTCATCGGGCTGCGATTTGGATTGCTGCTGGGAGGCGCCGTTCTGACCGAAAGCATTTTTGGCTGGCCAGGTCTCGGCCAACTTACCATCGCGGCGATATCGCAACGCGATTTGCCGCTGATTCAAGGCGTCACGCTCTGCTTTGCCATGATGTTCGCGCTAGTGAATCTGGCTGTCGATCTATCTTATTCGCTGGTCGACCCTCGCGTGCGGGTGGCCTGAATGATGAGGCTTGACGCCATTCGAAAAAACGCCTCGTTGGTCACGGGACTGGCGATCTCGTTCGCCATCTTGTTCGCCGCGATTGCCGCGCCTCTGATCGCAACCCACGGGGTCGAACAGATGGACATGCGCAACCGCTTCGCCGGCCCTTCGTTCTCGCATTGGCTCGGTACCGACAATTTCGGCCGTGACCTGTGGACGCGCCTGATCTTCGGCGCACGGGTGTCGCTGTCGATAGCACTGATCTCGGTCTCCGTCGCCGCCACTCTGGGCACCCTGGTCGGACTCATTGCCGGCTATTTTGGCGGTTGGGTCGATCTGCTTCTCATGCGTGTCACCGATATGTTTCTCGGCTTTCCAGCGCTGATCCTGGTACTGGCCATAGTCGCCGTGTTGGGGCCCGGCATCGTGAACGTTTCACTGGCGCTGATCATCGTGTTCTGGACCGAGTACGCCCGCGTCGTACGCTCGTCCACGCTGGTTTTGCGCGAGCAGGCCTATGTTCTTGCTGCCAGGGCCGTCGGTGCGTCTCATTTTCGTATTCTGTTCAGGGAAATCCTGCCAAACGCCTGGGGCAATGTATTGGTATTGGCCACACTGGGTCTCGGCACTGCGATCCTGGCCGAATCCGCGCTGAGCTTTCTCGGGTTCGGTGTGCCGCCGCCGCAGCCCACCTGGGGCTGGACTCTTGCCTACGGCACGCGTTTCATGCGCAACGAGCCCTGGCTTGCGATCATCTCCGGGCTTGCCATCATGGTGACCGTGCTCGGCTTCAATCTGCTCGGCGACGGCTTGCGCGACTTGCTCGACCCGAAGGAACTTTCGCGGGGGCCCGTCCCCGCCACAACGCCCCAAACTAACTCAAGAGAAAGAACACCCTGATGAACAAGTTCACAATGCGCCGGGCAAAGTTCAGCAACCACGCCGACGGCAGCGATGCAGCACTGACCTTTCACGACATTGTTGGCCAGGCCACCGGGCCCACCATTGGTATCAGTGGCGCAATCCACGGCAATGAGCCAACCGGCACCGAGATCATCCTTGATCTCTACCGCGCTCTGCAATCGATCCCGATACGCGGACGCATCGTGTTGCTACCGGTTGCCAATCCCCGCGCCTATGCGCAGAACCGACGCTTTACGACCATCGATGAGCTCAATCTCAATCGTGAGTTTCCGGGCGACCCCAATGGCAGCTACACGCAGCAGCTTGCAGCCGCGGTCACCAAAGAGTTTCTCGAGCAAATCGATGTCCATATCGACATGCATTCGGGAACCGACCGGCCGACCGTTGACTATGTCTACATCAGGAACGACGAAGCCTTGTCGCGCAGCTTTGGCTCCCGCGTGCTTTATCGCCCGCAGGCAACACGAGAGGGAACAACATTCAACGGCACCACGACCGCCGTGACCATCAACCGTCGCAATATCCCCTCGGTCGTAATAGAACTGGGTGGTGGCATCGTGGATCAGCGTCCCTATGTCGAACGTGGCCTGCAAGGCGTTCTCAACATGCTGCGCCATCTGCAAATCATCGAAGGTGCCCCAACGCCGCCGCCGAAACAGATCGTCGTTGGCGCCATCAAGACCATCCGCCCAACAAGCGCAGGCCTATTGGAGACGCTCGCTCCGCCACTTGGCGTGGTGATCACGAAGGGTCAACTGCTCGGCCGGGTGGTCAGCCCCTACACGTTTGAGGTGCTGGAAGAGATTCCGACTCCTTTTTCCGCCGGGGTGATGATCCTTTCTCATCTCAGCCGCAATCTGGTCGAGTCCGGCGACTTCGGCTACATGGTTGGCGACATGGACGGTGCGGAGTCCTGACCGACCATGATGCAGGCTGTCGAGGGGCGCTTTTCCACGTCGGCGGTTGCCGCCCCTGCGGCGCTGACAGTGCGCGGCCTGAACATCTCCGTGGCGAACGGTGCGCAACGCTACCGCGTAGTCCGCGACATGGCGTTTGAGCTGGCGCCAGGCGAGACACTGTGCATCGTTGGCGAATCCGGTTGTGGCAAGTCGATGACGGCGTTGGCGTTGCTGCAGCTCCTGCCGGTTGGAGTGAGCGCCGATTCAGGCGCAATCCAGCTGGGCGATGTCGATCTTTGCACAGCCGACCAACGCACCCTCGAGGATGCGCGCGGCAAGAAGATCGCCATGATCTTCCAGGAGCCGCTGTCGTCACTTAATCCGGTAATGACGATCGGCGATCAGATTGCCGAGGTCTTGTATCGCCATGAGGCTGTCAGCGGGCGGGAAGCCGAACGGCGTGCCGTCGACATGCTGGCGCGGGTCAAGATGCCGGCTCCGGAGCAGCGCGCGCGGC
Organism: Rhodoferax sp.; assembly: GCA_031416855.1. GTDB lineage: Bacteria > Pseudomonadota > Gammaproteobacteria > Burkholderiales > Burkholderiaceae_C > CAISIP01. The sequence goes on from JANOUM010000793.1 coordinate 8,121, forward strand.
AATTCGCCCATCAACTATCGGGCGGCATGCGCCAGCGCGCCATGATCGCGCTGGCCCTTGCCTGCGAGCCCCAGGTGCTGGTTGCCGATGAGCCGACAACAGCGCTCGACGTGACTATCCAGGCAGAAATCCTGGCTTTGATCGGGCGACTACAGCAAAATCTGGGGACCGGGCTTGTGCTGATCACCCACGATTTTGGCGTCGTCGCGGAAATGGCCGATCAGGTCATAGTGATGTACGCGGGCAGGCGCGTTGAATGCGCCGACGTTCAAACCTTGTTCGAACGGCCTCTGCACCCTTATACGATTGCCCTGATGCGCGCCGCGCCAGGGCTGCAGGCGGACGTCGCCAGCAAGACAAGATTGCCGGAGATTGCCGGTATGGTCCCGCCGCCGTGGGCGCTACCAAAGGGCTGCGCCTTTGCACCGCGTTGCGCGTCGGCTTTTGCCCGATGCCTGGTGGAGGAGCCGGTGCTGTCCGAGGCGGAACCTGGTCATCGCGTGGCCTGTTGGGCTGTTGGAGCGACACATGGATGAAGCACCCGTGATCGAGGTGCGAAATCTGACGGTGCGCTTCCCTGGCCAAGGGGGGCTGGCAGGACCCAGGTCCGATCCAGTCACGGCGGTGGACAACGTCAGTTTCACGTTGCAGCGAGGCGAAACCTTGGGATTGGTCGGCGAATCGGGCTGCGGAAAGTCCACGACCGGTCTGGCAATCTTGAACCTGATCGAGGCAACGTCCGGCAGCATCCGGGTTCTGGGAAAAACCATCGCATCGCTTTCAAGCGCCGAGCGGCGCGCCATGCGCCAACGCATGCAGATCGTCTTTCAAGACCCCTACTCGTCACTCAATCCACGCCAGCGCGTGGCCGACATCATCCGCGCGCCACTGGACATCCACAAGCTCGGGGCTCCGGCCGAACGGCGCGACAAAGTGAAGCAGCTGATGGCGCGAGTGGGGCTTCGGCCCGACCAGGCCGACAACTACCCGCACCAGTTTTCCGGCGGCCAGCGTCAGAGAATTGGCATCGCGCGAGCGCTGGCGACGCAACCGGAACTGGTGATTTGTGATGAGCCCGTCTCCGCGCTTGACGTGTCCGTACAGGCGCAAATTCTGAATCTGCTGGTCGAATTGCAACAGGAGTTCGGCCTTTCCCTACTCTTTATCTCGCACGATCTTTCCATCGTGAAACATATCAGCGACCGCGTGGCGGTGATGTATCTCGGAAGAATCGTTGAAATCGCGCCACGGGCCACTCTGTTTGCCTCGCCCCAGCATCCGTATACCCGGCTGTTGTTGAACTCATTGCCGCCCCGCCATCCGAGAGATCGGCGTCGTCAGCACCTGGCGGCCGACGATGCGCCTGACACACAGGCTCCATCACGCAGCGGTTGCCGGTTCAGTGCGCGTTGTTCGATGGTCATGGACGTTTGCCTGCATAAAGATCCCGCTCTCACGCAGCGTGGCGTGGATCACGCCGTGGCATGCCACCACCTCTAGGAAATCTTCATGGAATATGTTCGACTGGGCCGCACCGGCCTCAAAGTGTCCCGCCTTATGCTGGGTTGCATGACCTACGGGGACCCCAAGTGGAGTGCCTGGGTGCTTGACGAGGCAGCCAGCCGGCCGTTCATCCGGCGAGCGCTAGATCTCGGGGTGAACACCTTCGATACCGCAGATATGTATTCGAATGGTGCGAGCGAGGAAATTCTCGGCCGCGCGCTCAAGGAGTGGACGACGCGCCAGCATATGGTGATCGCGACCAAACTGTATAACCCGATGGGGCCAGAACCGAACAATCGCGGCTTGTCGCGAAAACACGTCTTCGAGGCAGTCGACGCGAGCCTGCGACGGCTTCAGACCGACTATATCGACCTGTACCAGATTCATCGTTTCGATTATGAAACGCCGCTCGAAGAGACATTGGAAGCGCTGAATGATGTCGTGCGCTCCGGCCGGGTTCGTTATCTCGGGGCGTCCTCGATGTTTGCCTGGCAGTTCATGAAGGCGCTGGGATTGCAGCGCCGTCACGGATGGGCGCCGTTCGTCTCGATGCAGAACCAATACAGCCTGCTTTACCGCGAGGAGGAGCGGGAGATGCTGCCACTGTGCCATGAGGAGGGTATCGGCGTCATCCCGTGGAGTCCCCTGGCGCGCGGATATCTCGCCGGCAATCGCCGTGGCGCGACCCCCGCGACGAGCCGTGCGGATACAGACAAGCTCGGCGCTTCGCTGTTCAACACGGAACAGGACCGGGCGATCATCGCGGCGGTGGACGACGTCGCGCGCAAACTGGGATGCTCCATGGCGCAGGTCGCCTACGCCTGGGCTGCCACGCGGCCTGGAGTGACGACACCGATCTACGGCATCTCAAAACTGCAGCAATTCGACGACGCGATGAAATCCCTGACGTTACGCCTTGATCCAGACGATATCGCAAAGATGGAAGCACCTTATGCTCCGCGTCCAATCAGCGGGCACTCCTGATAATGAACAAGGCGAAGGCCTCTGCGGAGGTGGTGGGCAGGGACGCAGTCGGATATCCATACCGCGCGAATCATCGAGCGAAAGGCCAACATCGTGATTCAACTGACCCAGCAGGATTTTTCGGCGCTCGCGGCCATGGTAGCGGCCGCAACCGAACCGGTCGAGGTATACCGCGCGGTCGAGCGTGTGCTCACCGAACCACTTGGATTCGGGCTGCTCACCATGCTGGTGGTTACACCGGATGCGCAAGAGGTCGAGCGTGTGTACTCGAGCAACTGCCAGGCTTATCCATTGGCCGGGCGCAAACGGATGGGCCCAACGCCGTGGGGTGATCTGGTGCTGCGACAGCGGCAGCCCTTCCTGGGGCGTGATGCGGAAGCCATCCGCTGGGCGTTCCCTGACCATTCCTTGATTTCCGGTCTGGGTCTGGCGTGTGCCATTAACGTGCCGGTCGTCGCCCTCGGCCGTTTGTTGGGCACCATCAATGTGCTCGATACAGCCGGTCGGTACGACGACCAAGCGGTGGAAACCCTGCTGTCAGTGGCGCCTATGCTGGTAACCCCGTTCCTGCGCGAACTAAAAATCTACTAAGTTTAGCCAACACCAGCACGCCCAGCGTATCTATAACGACCAAACCCAGCGCTGCGGCATGCACTCGAGCAGCACGGTCGTCTGCCAGCAAACCGGCACCGATTTCCAGTGCCCAGCGCAATCGTGGCCAGTTCGCCAAGGTTCAAGCCTTGCATGGTGACCGGCGTCGTGTCACAGGTAGTCAGCCACTGCTGATCAACCGCCAATCGGATGCGCGCGGCATTGGCGTTTTCAGGTCTCGCCTTGCATTCAGCGAGCACCGCACTTGGCACCTGTGCTTGGGCAAATAGCGCGGGTAGCAGGTGCAATAGATCGAGCCGGCCGAGTGCTATCGACGGCCCGGGGACGCTGACGACAACCTACGGGCCGGAACTCGGCAAATTCGCACTCCAACTCACCGGGATCCAGGCGGATAACGGCAGTGTCGCGTTGGCCCAGCTCATCAATCAGCTCGCTGTACGACACTCTTGCACCCGGTGGCGCAGGTCGCGCCCGCCGCGCCGGACCTGCGCCGCCTGAAGGACATCGAAACCACGCTGATTCGCAAAGCCGTGAGCGACGCCAAGGGCAATGTAGCCAGCGCCGCCCAACGCCTGGGTGTGAGCCGCGCCACTGTGTACCGCAAGCTTGGGCGCAAGCCGTCCTGAGCGCGCCCTCACCCTGCCCGGCGGCGCTGCAGCCAGGCCA
>JANOUM010000794.1:0-2080 GCA_031416855.1 Rhodoferax sp.
AGCATCAGCACCGGGTCGCCGGCGCGCAATGCTGTTTTCATCAGGCCCTTGGCATCTGCCGGTGTGGACGGCACACAGACAATGAGGCCCGGCACATGGGCCCACATCGGGTGGTACATACCGCTGTGGTGCGGCCCGGCGGAGCGCACCATGCCGGCGCCAGCGCGAATCACCAGCGGGGCCTGCATCTGCCCGTTGCTCATGTAGCGCAGTTTCGCCGCCTGCAACACGATTTGCCCCGCCGCCTCGAACAGGAAGTCGGCAAACATCAGGTCCGCGACACAGCGCGCCCCGGTTGCGGACGCGCCAAGGGCGGCACCGGTAAAGCCGAGCTCGGAAATCGGTGTGTCGACCATGCGCTGGGCGCCGAACTCCTGGTACAGGTTCTTGGTGTGCGCGAAGGTGCCGCCGCGCTCTCCCGTGCCTTCGCCAAAATACATGATCAGCGGGTCGCGCCGCATCTCCTCGGCCAGGCCATCGCGCACCGCGTCCAGCCAGCCGGTGGTGACGGTCATGGGGTCGGCCTCCACCGTGCGCAGCGCGGCTGGCGGGTTGAGTGGCTCGGCATAGATATGCAGCGCCACGGTGGCCGGATCCGGCTCGGGCGAATTGCGGGCGAACTCGATGGCCTGTTGCACCTGCGCCTTGACGCGGGCTTCGATCGCGTCGAGCTGCTGCTGGCTGGCCAGTTGCGCGCCCAGCAACCAGCGCTCACGCAGCATGCGGATCGGGTCGCGTTTGGCCCAGGAATCGACTTCAGCCTGGGTGCGGTAGTTACCAACGACCGAGTCGCCTTCATGGTGGGCGACAACACGGTAGGTCTTGACCTCGATCAGCGTCGGCCCCTCGCCGCCGCGGGCGCGTCGTGTTGCTTCCTGCATCACAAGCCAGACCGCCAGCAGGTCGTTGCCATCCACCGCCACGCCTGGAATGCCATAGGCGGCGGCGCGTGTGGCGATTTCCGGGTTCAGGGTGGCGCTTGAAAGCGCGGTGGCAGTGGCATACAGGTTGTTCTCGCAGACAAACACCACCGGGGCCTTTTGCACTCCGGCAAAGTTGAGCGATTCGTGAAAGGCCGCATGGTTGGTGGCACCATCACCGAAAAAGGCCACACCGATGTCGTCCGTGCCGCGCGCCCGGGCGCTCAGGCCGGCACCTACGGCGGAGGGCAAGCCACCACCAACCAGCCCGTTGGTGCCGAACAGGCCGCAAGACGGGTCATACAGATGCATGGTGCCGCCACGCCCGCCACAACAACCGTCGCGCTTGCCATACAGCTCGGCCATCAGCGTGTCGGGTGACATGCCCTTGGCCAGGGCATGGCCGTGGCCACGGTGTGTGCTGGTGATCCAGTCGGTCTTGCGCAGGTGGGCGCAGATGCCCACGCCGGACGCCTCCTGCCCGATGTACAGGTGCAGGAAACCCGGCGTCTCACCCTTGCGGCAGGCCACCTGCGCGGCGAGTTCGAAGCGGCGCAGCAACAGCATCTGCTCGTACAGGCGCAGCAGTTCGGCGCTTGAAAGCCCATTCGGCAATTCCCTGTCGAGCGTGCTGAAGCTTGAATCGTTCACGTGTTCCTCGACTTTCAAAAATCGCGGGAGAACCCGGCGGTCCAGCCACCGTCCACCGTCAGCACATGCCCGGTGATGTAGGAGCTCTCCGGCGCGGCCAGGAACAGCACGGCATTGGCCATCTCCTGCGTCGTGCCCGGGCGCCCCAGCGGGATATGCGTCATCAGCTTGGCATGCAGGTCCTGCGCCTCGCTGCCGGTGTCGTGGATCCACTTTTCCCAGCCCTTGGTCTGTGTCGAGCCGGGTGCAACCGCATTCACCAAAATGCCATGCGGGGCCAGCTCCAGCGCCATGGCCTTGGTCAGGTTCACCACGCCGGCCTTGGCCGCGATATAGGAGCATTGCAGACGGGCCGGCACCAGCCCCAGCACGGACGCGATATTGATGACCCGCCCGGACTTCTGGGCCTTCATTGCGCGCGACACTTCACGACTCACCAGGAACAGCCCGGTCAAGTCGATCTTGAGCAGCGCGTCCCAGGCCTGCAGACTGAACTCGTCGATGGTCTT
>JANOUM010000795.1:0-12562 GCA_031416855.1 Rhodoferax sp.
GGCTGAATGGGAAAGAATTTGCCTGGTCACCGACATCCCGGTGCTGGGCTCGCGGCGCGTGGCCCGCAAGACCGGCCTGGACGTGGCCGTATTCCGAAACGACCAGGACCAGCTGTTCGCGCTGCTCGACCGTTGTCCGCACAAGGGCGGCCCGCTGAGCCAGGGCATCGTGTTCGGCACCAGCGTGGCCTGCCCGCTGCACAACTGGACCATCGATTTGGCAGACGGCTGCGCCAGGGAGCCGGACCAGGGCTGCACCCAGCGCTTCAGCGTGCAAGTGACGGACGGCCAGGTGCACCTGGACCGGCTCGAAATGGCCACGCTGGCGCTGGATGCTGCGACCCCGCTGGCCGGCCCCGCCCGCCGGCAGGCCAGCACGGTGTGACAGGCCGCGTCGTCCGGACCACGCCATGACCCGTGAAACCAAGTCCACCTGCCCCTATTGCGGCGTGGGTTGTGGCGTGGTCATCACGGCGCAGGGCGACCAGATCACCAGTGTGCGGGGCGACCCCGACCACCCCGCCAATTTCGGCCGGCTGTGCAGCAAGGGCGCGGCCCTGCACCTGACCGCCAGCGCTGCGGTCACGCGCCAGACCCGACTGCTGCGCCCGATGCGCCGCCTACAGCGCAACGAGCCGCCACAGGCGCTTAGTTGGGACGCCGCGCTGGATTTCGCGGTGAACGGCTTCGACCGCATCATCCACGCACACGGCCCCGATGCCGTGGGTTTCTATATCTCAGGCCAGTTGCTCACGGAAGACTACTACGTGTTCAACAAGCTGGCCAAGGGCCTGATCGGCACCAACAACATCGACACCAACTCGCGCCTGTGCATGAGCAGTGCGGTGGCGGGCTACAAGCAGACATTGGGCGCGGACGCACCACCGTCCTGTTACGACGACCTGCACCACGCCAGTTGCCTCTTCATCGTCGGGGCCAACCCGGCCTTCGCCCACCCGGTGCTGTTCCGGCGCATCGAGGACGCGAAGAAGGCCCATCCGCAGCTCAAGATCATCGTGGTCGATCCGCGACGCACCGACAGTGTCGAAATCGCCGACCTGCACCTGGCTATCCAGCCGGGCACCGACGTGATGCTGTTCAACGGCATGCTGCACATCATGTTGTGGGAGGGCTGGACCGACAGCGCCTACATCGCCGCCCACACGAACGGTTTCGAGGCATTGCGCACCGGCGTACGCGACGCCTCGCCGGACCTGGTGGCGCAGACCTGCGGCATCCGCAAGGAGGATCTGCTGACCGCCGCCAGGCTGTTCGCCACCTCGGCCGCCACGCTGAGCCTGTATTGCCTGGGCTTGAACCAGTCCAGCAGCGGCACGGCCAAAAACGCGTCGTTGATCAATCTCCATTTGGCGACGGCCCAGATCGGCAAACCGGGTGCGGGGCCCTTTTCCCTGACCGGCCAGCCCAACGCCATGGGTGGCCGCGAAGTGGGTGGCATGGCCAACCTGCTGTCGGCGCACCGCGACCTCGCCAACCCCGCCCACCGCGCCGAAGTGGCGGCCCTGTGGGGGGTTGCGGCGGTGCCCGAGAAGCCTGGCCGGATGGCGGTGGAGATGTTCCAGGCCGCCGCGGACGGCGAGATCAAGGCCTTGTGGATCTGCTGCACCAATCCGGCGCAGTCGATGCCCGACCAGGCGACCGTACGCCGCGCCCTGGAGCGCGCCGAACTGGTGGTGCTGCAGGACGCCTTTGCCACGACGGCCACCGCCGCCTACGCCGACCTGCTGCTCCCCGCCACAACCTGGGGCGAGAAGGAAGGCACGGTCACCAACAGCGAACGGCGCATCAGCCGGGTGCGCGCGGCCGTCGGCGCACCCGGCGAGGCACGCGCCGACTGGTCGGTCGCGGTCGATTTCGCCCGGCGTCTGGAGCAGCAGCTGGGCGCGGCGCAGGGTCGGTCCAGCCTGTTTCCCTACGCCGACACCGAGTCGGTCTGGAACGAACACCGCGAAAGCACCCGCGGGCGCGACCTGGACATCACCGGCATGAGTTATGCCATGCTGGAGGCCAGCGGCCCGCAGCAGTGGCCGCTGCGCGCCGGCGAGCTGGCGGGCAAGACACGGCTGTACGCCGACGGCCAGTTCCCGACGCCGGACGGACGGGCACGGTTCGTCCACCATGACTACCGCCCGGTGGCCGAACCGAGGGACGCACGTTACCCGTTCTCGCTCAATACCGGGCGGCTGCGCGACCAGTGGCATGGCATGAGCCGAACCGGCACACTGGGCCACCTGTTCAGCCACGTCCCCGAGCCGACCATCGACATGCACCCGCAAGACATGGCGCGCCGGCAACTCAAGCCCGGCGATCTGGTGCAGGTCACCAGCCGGCGTGGCTCGCTGCTGCTGCCCGTGGCCCGTTGTGCGGACCTCGGCCCCGGCCAGGTGCACATCGCGATGCACTGGGGCGAAGAAAGCCTGAGCGGCTGCTCCAGCACCGGCGAGCGGCTGGCAGGGGTCAACGCCCTGACGCTGTCGAACAACTGCCCGGTGTCCGGGCAGCCCGAGCTCAAACATGCAGCGGTCAAGATCCTGAAGGCTGAGCTGCCCTGGACCCTGCTGGCACTGGCCTGGATCGACGAGAACACGGTCCTGCAAGCCCAGGCCGGCCTGCGCGCGCTGATGCGCCGCTTTCCGTTTGCGGTATGTGTGCCCTTCGGTACGCAGCGCAGCCCTGCCAGCAGTTCGGGAGGGCGCACGGGCCTGCTGTTTCGGGCCGCGGCCTACGAAGCACCGCCTGACGCCCTGCTGGATTCGATCGAAGACTGGATGAACCTGGCCACACCCGAACCCCTGCGCTACGTGGACCGCCGGCGCGGCCAGCGGCGCGCCATCCGGCTGGTGCGCTCGGACTCCACCACTCGGCTGGATGCCTTCCTGCTGGCCGGCGACACCAGCGCCGAGGGCTGGATCAAGACACTGTTGCAGGAGCAGCTTGGTGCCCAGGAATATGGCCGGCTACTATTGCGGCCCGGCGCCCGGCCGCCGGTCGCGCTGCAATCGCGCGGTAGGGCTGTCTGCAGTTGCTTCGGTGTCTCACAGGCCGATATCGAAGCGAGCCTGCGTACCACCACCGGCACCGCGGAACAACGGCTCGCAGCACTGCAGGCCGCCTGGTCGTGCGGCACCAACTGCGGCTCCTGCATCCCGGAACTCCAGCGCCTGGTACGCGCCGTACCATTGCCAATACCGGCCAGCGCATAAGCTCATGGCCCGGTGTCATCAGACATCCGGGACAATCGCGCCATGCCGATTGCCAAGTACATCAAGGAAATCGGGCGCGGCAAGGATGGCGCCCGCGCCCTCTCGCGCGAACAGGCTGCCGACCTGTTCGGGCAGGTGCTGGACGGCACCGTGGGCGAGCTCGAAATCGGTGCGTTCTGCCTGGCCATGCGCATCAAGGGCGAAACCGCGCAGGAGATGGCCGGTTTCCTGGATGCCGCCGATGCGCGGCTGCACAAGCTGCCGGCATGTGCTCGTCCGGTCGTTGTGCTGCCCAGCTACAACGGCGCGCGCAAATTGCCGCTGCTCACACCGCTGCTGGCGCTGCTACTGGCACGCGAAGGCCTGCCGGTACTGATCCATGGTGCGGCGAGCGAATCGACGCGCGTATTCACCACCAGCGTACTGGCCGCACTGGACATCGAGCCACTGGCAGCGCTGCGGCCACTGGACGAGGGCAGCGTCGCGTTTGCGCCGACCGCCCTCTTGTGCCCGGGCCTGCAGCGCCTGCTGGATGTACGCCGTGTGGTCGGGCTGCGCAACCCCGCGCACAGCCTGGTGAAACTCATGAACCCGTGCGCCGGGCCGAGCCTGGTGGTGAGCAGCTACACCCACCCGGAATATGCGCTGTCCATGGCTGCCACCTTCGAGTTGATAGGTGCCAATGCCCTGCTGTTGCGCGGCACCGAAGGCGAGCCGGTGGCCGACCCGCGGCGCATGCCGCGCATGCAGGGGTTTGTGGCCGGCCGCCCACTGCTGCTGGAGGAGGCGCAGGGCGGCAGCCTGGCATCGCTGCCCGAGCTTCCTGCAAGCACCGACTCGGCGTCGACGGCGCAGTACATCGGGCAGGTGCTGGCCGGTGCATCCCCCACACCCGCACCCATTGCGCAGCAGGTGGCCCATATCTTGCGTCTGGTTGCCCAACTATGAAAAACGGCAAAGTCACACTGGTCGGTGCAGGCCCCGGCGACCCGGAACTGCTCACACTCAAGGCCGTACGGGCGATCCAGAAAGCCACCCTGTTGCTGGTCGACGACCTGGTCAGCGACGAGGTGGTGGCGCTGGCCCGGCCGCAGGCGCGCATCGTGTACGTGGGCAAGCGCGGCGGCTGCAAGTCCACGCCCCAGGCCTTCATCCTCAAGCTGATGGTCAGCTCGGCGCAGGAAGGCCACCAAGTGGTGCGCCTGAAGGGCGGCGACCCGTTCCTATTCGGCCGTGGCGGCGAGGAACTCGATCACCTGCGTGCAGCGGGTGTCGAAGCCAGCGTCGTCAACGGCATCACGGCTGGTCTGGCCGCAGCCAATGCGCTGGGCATCCCCCTCACCCATCGCGACCATGCCCAGGGCGTGATCCTGGTGACCGGCCATGGCCAACGAGCCGGCCTGTCGACTGACTGGCGCGCCCTGGCCGCGACCGCCCACAGCGCCCGTATGACGCTGGTGGTCTACATGGGGGTGTCCGGCGTGCAGGCCCTGCAATCCGGGTTGTTGGCGGGCTTGCCGCCAGGCACGCCGGTGGCGGTGGTGCAGGACGCGTCGCTGCCGTCGCAAAGGTTTGTCACCGCCACACTGGACCATCTGGCCGACGTGGTGTCGCGCGAGAAGATCGCCAGTCCGGCGATCATCGTCGTCGGCGAGGTGACGCGTGCGGCCGCCCGGTCGGCCGGGCTGCCTGTGGCCACTGCCCTGCCGCGCCGCAATCGGCGCTGACCGGCGCCGCATGACCGGCCGCCTACACTGCCGGCCATGCACAGTGTCGATGTCGCCATCCTGGGTGCCGGGGCCGCCGGCCTGTTTTGCGCCGGCGCCGCCGGCCAGTTGGGCCTGCGTGTACTGCTGCTGGACCACAGCGACAAGCTGGCGGAGAAGATCCGCATTTCGGGCGGCGGACGCTCCAATTTCACCAACCTGCACACCAGTCCAGCCAACTTCCTGAGCGACAACCCGCGTTTCTGCCGCTCTGCCCTGGCGCGTTACACGGCCCGGGATTTTGTCGACCTGGTACAGCGGCACGGCATCGCCTACCACGAGAAACACAAGGGCCAACTGTTCTGCGACGGCTCGGCCCAGGACCTGATCGCGATGCTGCTGGCCGAGTGCGGCGCCGGCAAGGTGACGCAGTGGCAGGGTTGTACGGTGCACGGCGTGCGCGCGGTGCACGATGGCGCCCACCGCTACGCACTGGACAGCACACGCGGAGAGATCCAGTGCCGGTCGCTCGTTGTGGCCACCGGCGGGTTGTCGATCCCGAAGATCGGCGCCACCGACTTCGGCTACCGCATCGCGCGCCAGTTCGGCCTGCCGGTCGTCGACACACGCCCCGCGCTGGTGCCGCTGGTATTCGCGCCGGACCCATGGGCGCATTGGGGCACGTTGTCGGGCCTGTCGCTGCCGGTCCTGGTCCAGACCGGCGTCAAACGCGAACAGATCAGCTTCGCGGAGGATTTGCTGTTCACCCACCGCGGCCTGAGTGGGCCGGCGGCATTGCAGATCTCGAGTTATTGGCGTCCAGGGCAGGCGCTGTGCGTGGATCTGGTCCCCCAGGGCGATTTGTTGTCCAGGATGCAGCACGTCAAGACCGGGTCGCGCAGGCTGCTCGTCAACGAACTCGCCACGCTGGTGCCGGGTCGGCTGGCCGACGCTTGGATCAGCCGGGACACTGCCTGGCAGGCCCAGTGGGGCCGCCCCCTCAACGCAGTGACCGACAAGGCGCTTGCGGCATTGGCCGACCAGTTGTCGAACTGGACCTTGCAGCCGTCGGGCACCGAGGGTTATGCCAAAGCGGAGGTCACGGCGGGCGGTGTCGACACCCGCGCCTTATCCAGCCAGACCATGGAGTCACGCCAGCCCGGGCTGTATTTCATCGGCGAGGTGGTGGATGTGACCGGATGGCTTGGCGGCTACAACTTCCAGTGGGCCTGGGCCAGCGGTTTCGCGTGCGCGCAGGGCCTGGCGGCAAACCTTTTGAGCCGCGCAACAATCGCACTATAATCCACGGCTTTGCTGGCAATACCCTGCTGCCAACCGTGAATCGCAGGGATCGAGAAACACAGTTTTTCAGCCCAGGTGCCCGATCTCGCCTTGGCGCATTTTCAGAAAACATTGAGCCAATGACCACCATCCGTGTAAAAGAAAACGAACCGTTCGACGTAGCCCTGCGCCGCTTTAAGCGCACCATCGAAAAACTGGGCCTGCTCACCGACTTGCGTGCACGCGAGTTCTATGAGAAGCCAACTGCCGAGCGCAAGCGCAAAAAGGCTGCTGCGGTCAAGCGCAACTACAAGCGCATCCGCTCGATGCAGTTGCCCAAGAAGCTCTACTGATCGCCCCGCCAGGCACACCGCCTGGCACCTGTCAGCCCTCACGACCCGCCCCCGGTAACCCGCGAGCGGGTTTTGCATTTTCGACCAGGAGAACACCATGGCGCTCAAGGACCAGATCATCGAAGACATGAAAGCCGCGATGCGCGCCAAGGACAGCGCGCGCCTGGGCACCATCCGCCTGCTGCTGGCGGCCTGCAAGCAAAAGGAAGTCGACGAACGCATCACGCTGGACGACGTCGCCGTGTTGGCCATCATCGACAAGCTGGTCAAGCAGTGCAAGGACTCGATCACCGCCTTCACCACCGCCAAGCGCCAGGACCTGGTGAACAAGGAAGCCGCCGAGCTGGTGGTGCTCGAGGCCTATCTGCCTCAACGCCTGGACGCGGCGCAGATACAGGCCGAGATCGTCGCCATCATGGGCACACTGGCGACCGAACTCGGCCGCAAGGCCGGTGCTGCCGACATGGGCAAGGTCATGGGGCTGGCCAAGGCCCGCCTGGCCGGCAAGGCCGACATGGGCCAGGTCTCGGCGGCCGTCAAGGTGGCATTGGCAGCCTGACGCCGCTCGGCCCGGGCGCTGCCACACGCGCCTTCAGGGCACCCGCAGCGTCGTCGATGTGGTGGTTGGCAACAACTACCTGGTGCGGCGCCGGGTTGTCGTGTCAGTTGCCAGCCACCTTCATCTTGCCGACCAGCACAGACCCGACCGTCTTGGCACCATAGTTGTAGCTGTCCGCGCCCACCGCCTCGATGTCCCGCAACATGTTCTTCATGTTGCCGGCGATCGTGATTTCCTGCACCGGGTAGGCGATACGCCCGTTTTCGACCCAGAAACCGCTGGCTCCGCGCGAGTAGTCACCGGTCACGTAGTTCACCCCCTGCCCCATCAGTTCGGTGACAAGCAGACCACGGCCCATGTTGCGGATCATCGCGTCCAGGTCGTCGCCTGGGCGCGTCAGCCGCGAGCGCAGCACCAGGTTGTGCGATCCTCCCGCGTTGCCTGTGGTGCGCATGCCGAGCTTGCGCGCCGTGTAGCTGCTCAGGAAATAACCGCGCACCCGCCCGGCATCCACGACCTGACGCGCAGCTACCCGCACGCCCTCATCATCGAACGGAGCGCTGCCCTTGCCCCGTTTCACAAACGGGTCCTCGAACAGGTCGATATGTTTGGGCAGCACCTGTTTGCCCAGGGAATTCATCAGGAAGGAACTCTGGCGATACAGCGCGCCACCACTGATCGCCTGCACCAGCGAGCCCAGCAGGCCGGCCGCCAGCGGCGACTCGAACAGGACGGGGCACTGACGGGTGGAAATCTTGCGTGCGCCCAGGCGGCTCAACGCCCGCTCCGCAGCATACCGGCCCACCGCCTGCGGGCTGGCCATGTCTTTCTCGCTGAGCATCGAGCTGTACCAGGAGTCACGCTGCATCGCGTCGCCACTGCCGGCAATGGGCGACACCGAAATGGAGTGCCGGGAACTGGCGAATCCGCCCCGGAACCCATGGGTGTGGGCGCTGAAGAAATGCGATTGCTGCGCCGATACACCCGCGCCTTCGCTGTTCTGGATCCGGCTATCGGTGGCAAAGGCGGCTTCTTCGCAGCGCAGTGCCAACTGGGCCGCCTGCTCGCTCGTCACATCCCAGGGGTGAAACAGGTCCAGGTCGGCCGCCGCAGTGCCCGGTTCGACAATATCTGTCGCGTCCGGCAGCCCGGCTATCGGGTCCTCGGCGGTGAAGCGCGCGATGTCGAACGCCGCCTGAACGGTCTGGGCCACCGCTGCCTGAGAAAAATCCGAGGTGCTGGCATTGCCGCGACGCTGGCCCGCGTAGACCGTGACCGACAGGCCCTTGTCGCGGTTGCGCTCGACGTTCTCCAATTCGCCCTTGCGCACCGAGACGCTCAGGCCGCAGCCCTCGGACGCTTCGGCTGCGGCATCGCTGGCACCGAGCTTGGCGGCATGCGCCAGGGCCATGTCCACCAGGTCTTCGAAAAAGGGGCGGCTGTAACTGAAGCCACTGTCGGCGCGCGTCTTGTGTGATTTCATCGTGAATGCGTTTAGTCGGCGGCTATGATACTTGGCTGCATGGCACGCAAACTCAAAAAAGGCTATTTCGTATCCGGACATTTCGTCGCCGAAGGCAGCGAACTCGATCTGGAACTCAAACGCGAGCTCAAGGGCGGCGACGCGCCGAGCCGAACCGAGCTCAAGCACGAAAGCACTGAGCTCCAGAAGCTCGGCACCGAACTGCTGGGCCTGGGCAGCGACGCCCTGGAGCGTCTGGCGCTGCCGGACAAGTTGCATGAGGCGCTGGGCGAGGCCAGGCGCATCACCAATTTCGAGGGTAAGCGGCGGCAGATGCAGTTTGTCGGCAAGCTGATGCGCCAGCTAGACGCGCCCGAACTCGAACGCGTGCGTGCCGCGCTGTCCGAGCAGAAAAGCGGCTCGGCCAGCCAGGCGCTGGAACTGCATCTGGCGGAGCAATGGCGTGATCGGCTGATTACCAACGAAGACGCCCTTGGGAGCTGGATCAGCCAGTACCCGACCACCGACGGCCAGCAACTGCGCGCCCTGATCCGCCAGGCGCGCAAGGACGCGCAGCCGTCAAAGGCTGGCGAAACACCGCGGCACGGCAAGGCCTATCGCGAGCTGTTCCAGATCGTGCGCGAGCAGATGAGCCGGATCCCCGATAACGACGACACCGCACACCATGTCCGCCCCGCATCCCTCACCTGACATCGTCCGCATCGGCATCGTCTCGGTCAGCGACCGCGCCTCCAGCGGCGTCTACGAAGACAAGGGCCTGCCCGCGCTGCAGGAATGGCTGGCGCGCGCATTGCGCAACCCGCTGCAGTTCGAGCCGCGGCTGATCCCCGACGAGCAGGAACGCATCAGCGCCACGCTGATCGAACTGGTGGATGCCGGCTGCTCGCTGGTGCTGACCACCGGCGGCACCGGGCCGGCCCTGCGCGACGTGACGCCAGAGGCCACACTGGCTGTCGCCCACAAGGAGATGCCCGGGTTTGGCGAGCAGATGCGCCAGATCAGCCTGCGGTTCGTGCCCACCGCCATCCTGTCGCGCCAGGTGGCCGTCGTGCGGGGCAAGAGCCTCATCATCAACCTGCCAGGTCAACCCAAGGCCATCGCCGAGACGCTTGAAGGCGTGCGTGGTGCGAACGGCGAGTCGGTGCTGCCCGGCATCTTCGCCGCGGTGCCGTACTGTGTGGACCTGATCGGCGGGCCGTACATCGAAACCGTGGAGTCGGTGTGCAAGGCCTATCGCCCCAAGTCGGCACAACGCCCCACCCGCGCGGCCTGAGCCGCACCGGCCCAACCTACACGCCGGTCAGCGATCCACCCACTGGGTCAGCTTGGCGGCTTCGAAACTCTCGTCGCGCGCTGCGTCCGGGGGCACGCAACTACCGCTGCTCGACAAGCGCTCGTCGGACAGGGTGGCCACCGCCTGCCACAACAGCGCGATCTGGTGCTCCTGCGACGACGCGTGGTCGATCAGGCCGCGCATCGCCAGGCTCAGCGGATCGTCGTTCTGGGTCACGCCATAAGCGGAAAACCCCATCTTGGTGGCCGCCGCCTCGCGCCTGGCATCGCCATCGGCCTCGATGATCCGCGCCGGGTTGCCCACCGCTGTGGCGCCGGCAGGCACCGGTTTCGTCACCACCGCATTCGACCCGACCTTGGCACCATCGCCGACGGTGAAGCCGCCGAGCACCTTGGCGCCAGCGCCCACCACCACGTCCCGGCCCAGCGTGGGATGGCGCTTGGCGCCTTTGTACAACGAGGTGCCACCCAGCGTGACCCCCTGGTAGATGGTGCATCCGTCGCCGACCTCGGCGGTCTCGCCGACCACCACACCCATCGCATGGTCGAAGAAGACGCGCTCGCCGAGCTTGGCGCCGGGATGGATCTCGATACCTGTCAGCCAGCGCGCGATATGCGACACGAATCGGCCGGACCACTTGAAACCATGCATCCAGAACCAGTGGGCGCGCCGATGCAGGACAACCGCATGCAGGCCCGGGTAACAGGTCAAAACCTCCCAGGTGCTGCGGGCAGCCGGATCACGATCGAGGATGCATTGGACATCGGAGCGCAGGCGCGAAAACATGGCTGGAGTTTAGCCTTTTGACCGCTCCGCCGCCTGCAGCATGGCCTTGGCGACACCTCTGAGAATATGGACTTCCTCCTGGCTGACGGCAGCGCGGTTGAAGAGTTGGTTCAGCCGCGGCATCAGCTTCTTGGGCGCCTGAGGGTCGAGGTAACCAATGGCCACCAGTGCCTGCTCCCAATGCGACAACAGGCCGGCCACCTGCTGCGCGTCCGCAGCCAGCGAGGGGGCGGTGGCGGGCAACACATCAAAGCCGCCCAGGGCCTGGCGCCATTCGTAAGCGATCACCTGCAATGCCGCGCCCAGGTTCAGCGAACCGAAAGCCGGGTTGGACGGGATGCTGAGTGCCACATGGCAGCGGTAGACGTCCTCGTTGCGCATGCCAAAACGCTCGGAGCCGAACAGGAAACCGACGCCCTGCGGGTGGCTCGGGCCCAATGCCCACTGCGCAAAACACGCGCGCGGACTCAGCGTGGGAGGGCCGAAATCACGCGGTGTCATCGCGGTCGCGCACAGCGTGTCGATGCCCTCCAGGGCATCGTCCAGCGTGGCCACGATGCGCGCCTTGTCGAGCACGTCGAGAGCGCCGCTCGCGCGTTGGATGGTCTCCTCGCGCCGCAGCACGTTCGACCAGCGTGGCGCCACCAGCACAAGGTCATCGAAACCCATGACCTTCATCGCCCGTGCCGCCGCACCGACGTTGCCTGCATGGCTGGTGTGGACCAGGATAAACCGTGTTTTCATGTTGCCATTGTCCGCGCCGCCACTGCGCCAGCGGGCCAGTGGCCGATTCATGGGAAAATCCGCCGCTTCGGCCGTCATCGCATGGCCGCCACCCGTTCCTGTCGCCACAATCCATGCCGTCTCCCAACTACCATCCGATGATCAACGTGGCCGTCAGGGCCGCGCGCGCCGCCGGCGCCATCATCAACCGCGCCGCGCTTGACGTCGAGGCGGTGCGCATCTCGCAAAAACAAGTCAACGACTTCGTCACCGAAGTGGACCATGCGAGCGAAAAGATCATCATCGAGACCCTGCTCACCGCCTACCCGGGGCACGGCATCCAGGCCGAGGAGTCTGGCCAGGAACATGGCGCCAAGGATTCGGAATTCGTCTGGATCATCGATCCGCTGGACGGTACGACCAATTTCATCCATGGTTTCCCGGTGTATTGCGTCAGTATCGGGCTGGCGGTCCGCGGCAAGATCGAACAGGCGGTGATTTTTGACCCGAGCCGCAACGACCTGTTCACGGCCACCAAGGGGCGTGGCGCCTACCTCAACGACCGCCGGCTGCGCGTCTCCAAGCGGGTGCGCCTGACCGATTGCCTGATCTCCACCGGTTTTCCGTTTCGCCCCGGCGACAACTTCCCCAACTACCTGGCGATGCTCGGGGATCTGATGCCACGCTGCGCCGGTCTGCGGCGGCCCGGCGCTGCAGCACTCGACCTGGCCTACGTGGCGGCCGGTTTCACCGACGGCTTTTTCGAAACCGGCCTGCAACCCTGGGATGTGGCGGCCGGTTCACTGCTGGTGACCGAGGCCGGCGGCCTGGTAGGCAACCTCACTGGCGAGGCCGATTTCCTGGACCAGAAGGAGTGCCTGGCCGGCAATCCGAAGGTCTATGGCCAACTGGTGTCGCTGTTCGCCAAGTACAGCAAGTTCGCGCCGGCCGGACTCAAGGCGCAGGTCGCGATGCAGACCGCAGCAACGGCGGTATCGCCCGCTGCAGGCGACAACGCGCCCGCCGCCGATTAAGTGGGCTGGGGTCAGGTCGTGGCGGTTTCCCGCGTGGCGGGCTACGGATTAATCGGGGGAAAGGGCCAAATGCACGACCAGGCCCCCCCCGCAGTACCCACGGGCGCCGAATTAGCCCC
>JANOUM010000796.1:0-3493 GCA_031416855.1 Rhodoferax sp.
CACCGTTGAGCACGCTGAACAGTTGCGGCAGTTCGTCGATGCGCAGTTTGCGGAGGATGCGACCGACACGGGTGACGCGGTCGTCCTTGGCCGTCGCCCAGCGCGGCTGGCCGTCTTGTTCGGCATCGGTGCGCATGCTCCGGAACTTCACGACGTTGAACAAGCGGCCGTTAAGCCCCACGCGCTCCTGCAAATAGAGGATCGGGCCGCCGCTTTCAAACAGGATCAGTAGCCCGGCGACCAGGATAACCGGCGAGGCCAGCACCAGCAAGATGGTGGCGCACACGATGTCGAACAACCGCTTCACCACCGTGCGCAGCAGCCCCTGGCTGAATCCATCACCGAAAATAAGCCAACCCGCAGATACCGAATCGAGCCGGATCTGGCCCAGCGTCTTCTCGAAATGCGTGGCCATGTCGACCACCCGCACACCCTGCAGCTTGCAGTCGAGCAGTTCCCGCAAGGGCATGCTGCCGCCGCGTCGTTCGGCCAAGGCCACCACGATCTCGTCGACCTGTTGCTCGATCGCGATATCGGTCAGCGACATGTTGGGCGACAGGATGCCCCAGGCCGACACCTCGGCCACCGCCTCATTGGGGCTGGCGTAATAACCCACCAGATCCACGTGGGGATCGGACTTCTGCAGCGTCCGCCCGACCAGTTTGGCGCGGGTACCGGTGCCGAACACGAGCACGCGCTGGCGCATCATCGATGTGGCACCGGCATGGCCGACATGCACCCGGTGCAGCAACATCAGAAACAGCCCCCCGATCACGATCATGGCGACAAGTTCACGATCGCCCACCCCCAGCGACACGACATGCAACACCAAATAGGCCACGGGCAGGATCAGCACCAAAAACAGCGCGCCGCGCGCCCAGGACTGCGCCACGGAACGGTTGTGCACCCGCTGGTAAAACCCCAGCGCACCATTGACGATCAGGGCAAGCACCGCCAGAAATGCAGCCGAAGGCAGCGCCGCCGACGCGGCAACGAATGGTTCACCAGCTCGCCAGACGGCGGAGGCAATGACCGCACCAATCACCAGACCGAAATCAAGAAACAACTGCAGAACCGTCCGCCGGTGAATGTAATGATTGAATATCTTGATCATGTTCCAAGTGTGCGGGAGGATACAGTAGCGGGCGATCGGGCAAGTTCAATCGAGAAATAGCTTAACAGGTACAACAAGACCGCTACCCGGGGCACATCCATGAAGCTGCTCACGGACCCCACCAGCAATGCCCCGATCAGGCTCGCAAGGAGACACCGTGCCAGCCAGGGTTCCGCCCTGATCCTGCGCAGGCATGACAGAACGGCATACAGTAGCAGGCCGACACCGGACACCAGGCCGACCATGCCGCGCTCGACCAGCCAATCCAGATAGAGGCTGTCCGGATGCCATGGCGCAAAAAAGTATTGTGCCGCAGGAAACCACCGCGCCATGGCGCTGGAAAAGTTGCCGTTGGTGATCAACCCGCGGCCTTCTCCGGCGTTCAGATGCAGGTTGTCCAGGTCCACCGCACCGCCGCCACTGATCACCGACAGCGAGAGCATTCCCAGGCGCGGGGCGAACCAGGGCGCCGGCGCAAAGACATCGCCCTCCAGCATCCTGGAGTGGTGCTGCCATCGCGTGTGTCCCGGCGCGACCCGCAGGACCGTGCCCTGGCAGTTCCAGTCGTACAGCAAGTGCCGCTCGCACACCTGCACTGCCAGCACCAATGGCACCAGAGGATGAAGGTCCAGGTCAACCTTGTATCGGGCGCCCGGCACGATGTCGACCCGCTGCGTCAACGCGAACAGGCCTCCTTTTTGTTCGCCGGGTGCCGGGCCACGCAGCGTCACATGGCTATCGCCCTCTTTGTCCCCGAGAGTTGCCACGCCGGCAAAGCTGCCACCTTTGACGTTTTGGCTGTACCGCGCCGGGAAACGACCCGCGCCAATGCCCAACAACCAGTCGCTGGGCGACTCCAGCAGGCTGAGGCTGTTTTGCCAGTGCTGCAAACGATGGGCCCATACCCTTTCGGTGTCCATCAGGCGGTTCGACAAAAAGCTGTCAGGGCCCGTGGCCAGCCACACCACCAGGCCAGCGACTGGCAACAAGGTCCAATAGGCCCGCGGGAAATGCCGCTCGGCGGGCAATTGACCCGCAACACCCACCCCCCGAAGGCGACGCTTCAGCCTGCCAGCCAGGTCCCACAAGGCGAGGAATACGAGCGGCAGCGTCACCGCGAGGTAGACACCGCGCGACAAGGTGGTCAGGCAGGCATAAGCCACACCCGCCAGCAGAAGCATCGCCATGAGGCGCATCGGCAACCTCCGGGACCGCACCAGCATCAATACGGCAAACGGGCTGGCCATGGCCAGGTAGGCATCGATGGCCCCACCACCAACGTGCATCTCCCAGAACAAAGCGGTGACGCGATAGACAACCGAGAAATCCGTGAGACCCGGGTAGGCAAGACGCTCCCATAATGCAGCGCTCGCCACGCAGAGAAGTCCCAGGCCCATGCCGAGAAGCAGGCTGTTGCAGGCGCGCGCCCGGTTGATCGCGATCGCGCGGCGCGCCAGGGGCAGCATCAACACACCCCACAACAGGCTCTTGCTGATACGCACACCGTTGAGCGGGTCGCCATACCCTTGGTACCAGTCCAGCCGCAATCCGTCATGGCCCAGCAAACCCCGGCCCAGGCCCACAACGCCGGAGAGCAGCAAGGCCGCCACCAGCCCCGACAGCACCGGATCCTGGCTCACTCCCCCCGGCCGCTGCAAGGCCAGGCGGGCGTAGTTTCCGGCAAAAACCGCCAGGACCAGCAGATCGAACTCGTCAAATAGCAGCCACCCCGTCCACGGTGAAAAGTTCAGCCAGGGCAGGCAGGCAGGCACCAGCACCAGCCACAAATGCGGCCAGCGGGCAGCCGCGAACACCACCGCAACAAAACTCACCAGGGCCAGCGCGGGTGTTATCGGATGGTGCCAGCCCAGCAACAAGCCACAAGCACAACACGTGGCCGCAAGCGCGGCCTGAAGAACAGCGCGGCCAGGCACCATGCTGTTCAGTTTGTCATGCCGGACCCCGATCCGGCATCCGTGGATTGCGGGTCAGGCCCGCAATGACACGCCAGGGCTGCGCCGAGGCGCGCGTAGCTTTCAGGCATCCGTGGATTGCGGGTCAGGCTCCCGCAATGACACGCCAGGGGTGCGCCGAAGCTCGCGTAGCTTTCAGGCATCTGTGGATTGCGGGTCAGGCCCGCAATGACACCCGGGGGCCGCAATGACACCCGAGGCCTGCAATGACGCCGCAGACATGCAATGACACCGCAAGGCTTGCAATGAAATTGCAAGCTAGACCAGTACTTCCGTACAGGGCGAATGCCCGAGGAACGCCTGCGGGCTGGCGCTGGCTCCATAGGCACCGGACTGGAAGACGACCGCCAGGTCGCCCACCCCGGCCACCGGCAGTTGCATACGGTCCGCCAGCAGGTCGAGCGGC
>JANOUM010000797.1:0-1873 GCA_031416855.1 Rhodoferax sp.
CGTCGATCTCCAGTATCTCGTGCGATGGCACGGCGGGTTCGCGCTCGTTGGGGCCCGCCAGGTAGCCGACGATATCGGCGTTGGGATCTGCAGACCGGAGTGTGTTGCCGACCACCAGGGCGGCCGGACCCGCGCCGAAAATCATGATGCGGGTGCGGCGAGTGGGCGCGCCCGAGGCATGGGACAGGTAAGCACGCCGAACGATGAGCCCGGACACGCCTGCCATCATCGAAAACTGGATGGTGGAGTGGTCCGCAAAGCTGGGCGGCAGAAGGCCGAAAATGGCGTAGGCCAGCGGCAACGCCACGAGGAGCACAAGTATGGCCCTCGCCATTGACCGACCGACCGTTCCGGGAACAGCTGTTTCGTACAGGCCTGAGGCGCTGTTGAGGACGAACAAGCATGCCGCAAAAGAGACGACGTGCGTACCCGCCAGCGGGACGGCACGGTTGATGCTGCCCAGATTGAAGCTGACGGCCACCAAAGCCACTAGCAGAACCAGGCATAGATCAAAAATGATCCCGCGCAGTGCGGCTCGATGGATGTAGTGGTTGAAAATTCGAATCATGTTGAGCGCAAATGTAGGCTTGATGGCAGCAAGCGCGATATTTCGCCGCTTTCGCGTGGAGCCTAGGCTTTGAAGAAAGAGCGGTAGAAGTGCACCCGATACCCGTCGTCATTTCTGCCGAAACAACTGTAAGAGCCAGCCGAAGTGAGCAGCAAGCCCCGCGTTTGGGGGGGGGGTCGCTCGGGCTGTCCTGAAACGCATTCGAGACTTCTGCGAGCGGAGTTTTAAGGTGACCTCATCCAGTGGGCTTGCGGTCTTTGTCACATGGGTAGACGCGGATGGCAGCGGCTTGAACCCCGTGCCTGAACCCTAGGTTACGCAATCCCGGGCGCGGTGGGCATCACTCTTTGCAACTCGCACTGACCCTGTGTTCATTCATGCACAGATTCGATCTGCGGTGCGCGGTTGGAAGCGGCATTTGCCGGCAAAGGGCACAGTGGCCTTTGTCCGACCCGCTCCGCGCCGCCTGGCCGCCAGACCCGGGTGGAGATTTCTGCCCGCTGCACGCTGTGGTGTACTCGCACTCGCGGCATGGCTCGCGCACCCACAGCGGCTGGCTTTGCCAAGCCCGGCGCAAGGTGCCCGCTTCGGGCCCCAACACCTCAACTTCTGTTCTCCAGACAAACGCCATTGATGGATACGATTCGCATCTTGGATCTGGCCCGCCGCGCACTGGACATTGAAGCGCAGGCAATCCTGGGTCTCAAGACCCATCTAGACGAGGGCTTCGCGCAGGCCGTTCAGACAATCCTTGCCTGCACGGGCCGAGTGGTCGTGACCGGCATGGGCAAGAGCGGACATGTGGGCCGAAAGATCGCGGCCACCCTCGCATCCACCGGCACGCCGGCGATGTTCATGCATCCAGCTGAAGCCAGCCATGGGGACCTGGGCATGTTGACGCCGGTGGACGTGATGCTGGCGATCTCCAACTCTGGCGAAAGCGATGAACTCAACGTCATCATGCCGGTGGTCAAGCGGCTGGGTGTGCCGCTTATCGCGATCACGGGCAGGCTCGACTCCACGCTGGCTCGCCAAGCCAACTTCACGCTCAACAGCGCGGTTGAGCAAGAAGCCTGCCCTTTGAATCTGGCGCCCACTGCCAGCACCACGGCTCAGATGGCCTTGGGTGACGCATTGGCGGTGGCGCTGCTGGACTTGCGCGGGTTCCGTGAAGAAGACTTTGCGCGATCTCATCCGGGCGGCAGCCTGGGCCGCAAACTGCTGGTCCGCGTGCGCGATCTCATGCGCACGGGGGCGCAGGTGCCGGTGGTGGGAAGCAAGACGAGCTTCATCGACATGCTGCAA
>JANOUM010000798.1:0-3545 GCA_031416855.1 Rhodoferax sp.
TGATCAGCCATGTGGCAGGCACCACCCCGGCATCCGGTCGGTTTGGGGGGTAGCCTTGTGCCGGTGCCAGGCTGCAAGCCAGCAGGGCAACCGCGACCAGCAGGGCATCGCGAAGGGGGCGATGGAACGTGATCTTGGTAATTTCCTTTGAGGCGAATTGTCGTCGTGCGTCCGATGGGGGCCCGAGAACAGGGATCCTGCACCAGCCGGTGCTTTTCGATGGAGCGGCTGGTGTGAAAACCGAGCTGTGGACCACTGCCAAGCGGCGCGCCATCATTAAAGCGACGGGTCGCGTTGGAGAGGTCAGTGCCGAGCCGGACCAACCCAGTGGACTTTCGATCCATCGCAACCCCCGAGCAAGCTCGGCCGTAGCGGCTACTATTTTGAAATCGGTAAATGACTTGGCGTATGGCCCGGAGGGTATTGAATTTCCCTATGCAACCCGCATGAATGCTGGGTTTCGGAGTACGAGAGTAGATTTGTTCCCCGGTCTGTTCCCCATCATGGCAAGTGTGTCCCCCTCTTGAGACCCCCTTCCCAACTGCCCCGGGCCATGATGCATTTGGGCATTTTGACGGCACCGGCAACATGAAAAATCTTATGCCACCCACCTCATGCCTGAAAGACAAACTGGCACATCTCACAGTGGACCAAGGTCGGCACGTCCTGGTTGGTGATGCTTAAGAAGTTGGTGCCGGCCAAAAACGTCGTAAGTTTGAAGATGAAGCATAGGGGCTGCACGTCGGCAGCCGCGCGTCGTGCTTGACGAGGCCGAGTTGTAGGACGCCCATTGTTTGCCGTTCCAGCGTGAAGGGCCGCGATGCGAACAAGGTGTTTGAGTGGGCCTGCGAGTCGACCGTCAGTTGCTTGTCCCGCTACCCGACGATTGAGCATGGCAGCACCGGTTTGACGAGTTTCTCAGAAATTATCGCAAGCCAGTCCTGCTCGGGGGTTCATCCGCCAACGGTAGGGCTTTTGTACACTTGCGCATGCCAAGCTGAATAAGTGCGCTCGCGTTCTGTTTATTCGGAGGCGCGCCCATCCAACGAAAAGCCGTAATGCCAGAATTCAATGAAACTTGACTGCGATGCAAGAAATATAACAAAAAAGTCATAAGATGACATATGCACTGTACGATTACGTGAATCCTCAACGCGTCAACGTGATCCTTGATTGGCTTCAATCGTTGCAGACAATGGAACGAACCAAAGTGATCCAACGGTTCGATATGTTGGCCGAGCATGGTCAGGAATTGCTGCCTCTTACCCTTGCCGCTTCGGGAGTTGCCGGCATATTGAAGTTGAAGACACACGGATCTGTGCAGTTGCGCCCGTTGCTGTGCCGCGGACCAGCTCCAGGGGACACGGACACATACACGCTGCTGGCGGGAGCCAAAGAAGTTGGTTCTAGATGGGAGCCTAAGAACATTCGCGAAACGGCCGCCGCGCGCAAAGGGGAAGTGGTAGCCGACCCCGCCAACCGGAGAACTAGCCATGCCCAACCTGCGAAATAGACTCTTGGACGATTTTGATGACGCCGAAGTGGCTCAGGTGTACATGGACAGTCATGTCAACTACAAATTGGCCGCACAGATTTACCAAACGCGGCAGGCCCGCGGTTGGACGCAGGCGCAACTTGCAAAAAAATCAGGCATCGCCCAGGCACGAATATCCAAGATCGAGGCCGGAGAGTTTGACTCCCTGACAATGGCCACGCTGCGCAAGTTTGCCATGGCATTCGACGCCACAGTGCGCATGGAACTGCAACCTTATAGCTACGGTATTGTCGATGTTTGCAACCTTTCCGCACGTTCCCTGGCAATCCCCGAACGCACCACCAGCTTGGACCAACTGCGCCAGGGAATTGCCATTTCGGGTTGGTTTGCTCCGGAGCCCACTATCGTTGCGCTGCCGATGCCAAGCACCGGACCGACCATGGTCACCAGCACGAAGGGCGTCGCTACGCATATGCCCGCGCGGCTTGGCTCGATACAGTTGCCGGCGGGCCGCGTCGTCACATGAATGCGACCGTGGTAGCCAAGCCGCACCCGCTCAATCTGCGGGCGATCTACATTGCCTCCAGTCAGACCACCATCGGTGAACACTTTGATCCGTTGGTCGCCGACCAGCCGCTTTACGGCTGGCACATGGCGCAGCCTGATGGCGCGCGATTGAACGAAATCAGAGTAGCCGCCACCGGCAAAACCCTCCACACTCTCGAATTCAAGGCCAACTTCGAGTTCGTGTACCGGACGCCGAAGGTGGATCAAACCACAGCAGAACCGCCCACAAAAGGTGAGGCACTACCGCCGCCTCTGTCACCTGAGGATTTTGAGGGCATGAGCCTCGCGGCCAAGGTATCTGCGACCATCGTGGTCAGTTTCCTCATCCCGGAAGGTGAAGCGCCACCAGACGCGGCCGCCATTGTGACGCTGGCGCAAACCACGGTTTTGTCGGTGACATGGCCATATTGGCGCGAGTTCTGCCAGACCGCATTTCATCGGATGCAAATGCCACAGACGCTTATCCCTCTGCTGACGATTAACCACTCTCTGTCGGCGCAGCCCACGACCGAGGATTCGCCCCCAGCCGTTGGGCAAGAGCCTACAACTAGCGCGCGCAGCAGTGCGGTTCGTAGGCGGCTTAGGGGTGCAGGGCCGAAGTAGCAGTGATGGAAAGTCTCATTCCGTGAACTTGGCGTCCTGTCGAAATGCATGCCTGCAACCCAGTTTCAATCGCTCAAGCTGCCGAGCTTATCGCCCAGTCCGATGCGCTGATAGTTGCGGCCGGCGCTGGCATCGGTGTCGACTCCGGTTTGCCAGACTTTCGGGGTAAAGAGGGCTGCTGGCAGGCATACCCGGCGCTTGGGCGGGAGAGGGTCGACTTCTACCGAATCGCCTGTCCTGAGGCCTTCCGGACCCATCCAATCCGGGCCTGGGGCTTCTATGGCCACCGGCTCAATCTGTATCGTGCGACAGAGCCCCATGCTGGGTTTCACATCCTGAAGCGCTGGGGCGAGGCCATGCACCGGGGATATGCGGTCTACACCAGCAATGTCGATGGCCAGTTTCAGAAAGCCGGGTTCGACCCTGACGCCGTCCACGAGTGGCATGGGTCGCTGCATCACCTGCAGTGCCTGGCGCAGCGGTGTTGGCTGAGGCCATCGACGCGGCGTTGTGGCATGCCTGCGGTGGTGGCAAGGACACGCTCGACCATGATGAACTGGTGAGCGCACTGCAGGAACTGGTTTCTTTGCTGGACGATGCCTTGCTCACCTGTGTTGCCGAGGGGGTAACGATCCGCGCAGCGCATGAGAAGCAGGCGAGGAACGGCGGGGCGTGATCATGGTAGCTGTCGAGGTTTGCTACCCCGGTGCTACCCAAGACCATGCCGATCCGTTTTTAGTAGCAAGAAACCTAGTGTTTATTGGCCTGCCCGGAGGGGATCGAACCCCCGACCCTCAGCTTAGAAGGCTGATGCTCTATCCAACTGAGCTACGGGCAGAGATAGAGCGAGGCTCTCGAGAGAATGAATTGATGGTCGGGG
>JANOUM010000799.1:0-10245 GCA_031416855.1 Rhodoferax sp.
TTGCGAAAGATACGGGCCATTGGCCTGGACCTCGACGACACCTTGTGGCCGATCTGGCCTGCCATCGAGCGCGCCGAGGCGCAGCTGACGCAATGGCTTGCAGTGCGTGCGCCGTTGGCGTCCCGGGTGATGGCCGACCCGCAGCACCGCCTGTCGCTGCGCCAGCAGCTCGTGCACGGGCGTCCCGACATCGCCCATGACATGAGCGCCCTGCGCCGAGAAATCATCCGCCTGGCCCTGGCGCACGGCGGGGAGGACACCGGACTGGCAGAGCCCGCGTTCGAGGTTTTTTTCGAGCACCGGATGCGGGTGGACCTGTACGCCGACGCCCTGCCGGCACTGCGTTTCCTGGCCAGCCGGTACCCGGTGGTGGCGATCTCGAACGGCAACGCCGATGTCGTGCGGGTGGGTATCGGCGAACATTTTGCAGCCAGCCTGAGCGCCCACCAGTTCGGCGTGGGCAAGCCGGATGTGCGCATCTTTCACGCAGCCGCGGCTGCGGCGGGCGTGTCGGCCGACGAAGTTCTGCATATTGGCGATGATCCGGCGCTAGACGTGCTGGGGGGCCTGGACGCCGGCATGCAGACGGTGTGGCTGAACCGCGCTGACCACGCGTGGAAACACGATCGCCGGCCCCACCTGTCGGTGACGAACCTCGATCAGCTGTGCGCGTTGCTGGGTGCTGGCGCGGGCTGACCGGCCGGGTCACCAAACCGTCTTGTTGGCGCGGCACAATACCGGGTAGCCGGCCGCATTGCGGTCGCCACCCCAACAGGATTTCCATGAACCGCAAGACATTTCTGTGCCTCGGCGCGGCCCTGGCGCAATGCGCCGCCACATCCCTCGCCTGGGCCCAAACCGCTGCGCCCGGCTTTCCGGAGCGCCCGGTCAGGATCATCGTGCCGTTCGCACCCGGCGCGGGGACCGATGCCATGGGGCGACTGGTGGCCCACAAACTGGGTGAACTGATGGGCGGGACCTTCTTGGTGGAGAACAAGGCCGGCGCATCGGGTGCGATCGGCACGCAGTTTGTCGCGCAACAGGCTGCGGACGGATATACCCTGTTGCTGGTGGCCTCGCCATTCACCACGGTGGCGGCGTCGCTGCCGACCGCCGGGTACGACCCGCTGCGCCAGTTCGCGCCGGTCGGCATGATCGCCAGCGGCCCGCTGGTGTGGGTGGCCAATGCCGGCCTGCCGGTCAACAACATGCGTGAACTCGTCGCGCTGGCCAGGCAGAAACCCGGCGCGCTGAACTACGGCTCGGCCGGGGCCGGCGGCGTCAACCACCTGGTGCTGGAACTGCTCAAGTCCCGGACCGGCACCTTCATCACGCACATCCCGTACCGTGGGGTCGCGCCGGCCACGATGGACATGATTGCCGGACAGGTGCAACTGGTCACCGGCACCATTCCGGCGCTGTTGCCGTTCATCAAGGACGGGCGGGTCAAGCCGTTGGCGGTGACCAGCGCCAAACGCTCGAGCGCCCTGCCGGAGGTGCCGAGCATGACCGAGGCGGGTTTTCCGGGCATCGATGTGGTGAACTACTTCGCCTTGATGGCTCCAGCCGGCACACCGCCGGCGGTGATCGACAAGCTGAACCAGGCCATCAACAAGCTCGTTGTATTGCCCGAGGTGGTGGCACGGTTCAAGGCCGACGCGGTGGAAGCCGCACCGGGCTCACCCGCTTTGCTGGGGCATTTCATCGAAGCCGACTACCGCGCCTGGCGCAACGTGGTCAGCACGCAAAACCTCAAGATCGAATAGCCGCGACACCGGCACGCACTGCGGCTTCGAGCGTTGCGGGATAAGGCCCCGTCACATAGTCACCGCTGGCGCGCAGCCCGGGCAAGATCTGCATGGCGGGTCGGCGCAGACCCGGGGTGCAGGCAAAGGTCGCGCGCTTCTCCACCACGGTCTGTACGGCGGTGAGCGACAAACCCAGCTGTGCGCGGGCCTGGCGCAGCACCTGGTGCTGGGCCGTATCACGGTCGGCGCTGCTGGCGCTGACCACGAAGGCGAGCAGCCCGGTCGGACCACCGAGTTGACCGCGGTCGAAGACGAACTGCGCTGGGCAGGGCGTGGCTGCGTCGGCCTGGCCGCGCAGTGCCATCAGTGGGTGCGCCAGTGCGGCGCCGGCAGCCCAGGCGTAAACCGTGGTGATCGCCGTATGCTGCAGCGCCTGTGCCGTGGCGACCCATTGCTGCGCGCGCAGGCGGTCCGGCGGCGGCAGTTCGGCGCATGCGGTGTCGACCAGCCGCGCCGCTTCAGGCGCAGTGGTGGCCAACACCACCTGGTCGAACTCGGTATCGTCAACGCGCCATGCCGATCCTTGCGCCGGCCGCAACACCGCCCGCATTTTGGCTCGGATTTGCGCGCCACGCGCGCTGACCCAGCGGGCCGCGGCTTCAGGGAACAAGGCCGAGAGGTCAGTGCGCGGCAACAGCAGGTGGGACGCGCCGCGGCCGCCGAACATGGCATCCTGCAGCACGCGCAGAAAGACCTGGCCGCTGGCCTGCCGTGGCGCGATGTTGAGCGCCGACACACACAGCGGTTCGATCAGCTCGGCAAGCACCGTGGGGGTGAGCCTGCTGCACAGGTCTGCGACCGAGGTGGCGCCCGGGCAGCGAAAGCCGCCGCGCCGCCAATGCACTGCCTGACGCAACAGGCCGGCCTTGTCCGCCAGCGTCCACCCGCGAGCCAGCGCGATGCCGGCCAGGGCGTCGAGCGGCGCCGGCCAGCGTGGAAACTGCAGGCCGCCGCCGTCAGGGAACACCATGCGCAAGGGCAGCCGCAACAAGGCCAGTTCGAGATCGATGCCGACCAGCTCCATCAGGCGCAGCGTCTCGGAGTAGGCCCCGATCAGGATGTGCTGGCCGTTGTCCAGCATGGCGTTCGTGCCGTCCGGCAGTGTGCCCTGCAGCGCGCGTGCGCGTCCGCCCAGGATCCTGCCCGCCTCGTACACCGTCACCTGGTGGCCCGCCTGCACGGCCGTGACGGCAGCGGCCATGCCGGACCAGCCGCCACCGACGATGGCAATGCGTTGCGCGGACTGGCTCAAAGTCGACCGAGCGCCTGGACGCGCCATGCCAGCCACAACTTGCGCAGGGGTGTGAGACTGACCCGCTGGCGCAGCACCAGAAAGCCGTCGCGCTCGATCTCGCGCAAAAGCTCCCGGTAGATGCTGGCCATCATCAGGCCCGGCTTCTGCGCACGCCGATCGACCGCCGGCAGCAGCGCGAGCGCCTCGTCGTAGCAGCGGTGGGCGCGCCCGGCCTGGAACCGCATCAGCGCAGAGAAACGCTGTCGGAAGTCCGGTTCATCCTGGCGATTGAGGATCTCATGGGCCTTCACGCCATACTGCTGCAACTCGTTCATCGGCAGGTAGATGCGCGAACGCAAGGCGTCTTCTCCCACGTCACGGATGATGTTGGTCAGTTGCAGCGCCAGGCCCAGGCGGTGTGCGTAGGCGGTCGTCTCGGGGCTGGTCTGGCCGAAGATGCCGGCTGCGACTTCTCCGACGATCCCCGCGACCAGGTGGCAATATCGCTGGAGGCCGGCAAAGTCCAGATAACGCGTCTGCTCCAGGTCCATCTGGCAGCCGTCGATTACGGCCAGCAGATGACGCGCCTCGATGCGGTAGTCCGCGGCCAGCGGCATCAGGGCGCGCATGACGGGGTGGCTCGGCTGGCCGGCGTAGGACTGCGCGATCTCGCCCCGCCACCAGGCGAGCTTGCTGGCCGCTACGCTGGCGTCGGTTGTTTCGTCGACCACGTCGTCGACCTCGCGGCAAAAGGCGTAGAACGCGGTGATGGCGGCGCGCCTTTGTTGGGGCAGAAACAGGAAGGCGTAATAGAAGCTGCTGCCGGACCCGGCGGCCTTCTGTTGCACATAGTCCTGCGGCGTCATGCTGGTACGGCCCGTGGGGCGGCGCCTGGCATGCGCCACGCACGCCACAGGAGCAGTGGCACATCAGCCTTGCCGAGCTGCGGGCGGCTGCGCCAGGTGGCGTAATCCACGGCCTGCATCTTCTCCAGGATCCGCAAGCCGCCCTGGATCACCAGGCGCAGTTCCCAGCCGGCCCGTCCAGGCAACTGGTGCACCAGGGGTGCACCGTCTCGCATCCTGGCGGCTGCGGCAGCGCCAAGCGATGCCACCATCCGGGATGCCGGCGCACAGTGCGCGTCACGCAACAAGTCGGCATCCGTCACCCCGTGGCGGCGCATCTGTTCGACGCTCGGGTACCAGCGTTGCCGCGCGATATCAGTCCCAAGATCCTGCCAGAAGTTGATCAGCTGCAAGGCGCTGCAGACCAGGTCGCTGCGCGCGATGGCGTTCGGATCGGACACGCCGTACAGGTGCAGCAGCAGGCGTCCGACGGGGTTGGCTGAACGCCTGCAGTACTCCAGCAACTCGTTGTCTGTCTGGTAGCGGCGTTGCTGCGCCGTGTACACGACGTCCTGCTCGAACGCAGTCAGCAGGTCGGCCAGCAGCGGCCCCGGGAGATGGAAACGCGCCAACATCACCGCCAGCGGGTCGAAAACGTGTGGCCATAGTGCCGAATGCGCCTGCCCTCGTGCCACCGCGACCAGATCGGCCCGAAACTGGGCCAGTTCGGCCAACCGCTGGGTGGCATCGGCGCTGCCTTCGTCGGCGATATCGTCGGCCGTGCGGGCAAACCAGTAGATCGCGGCGACCGCCGGGCGCAGACGCGGCGGACAGAGCCAGGACGCAACCGGGAAGTTCTCGTAATGCTCCGATGGAGGTCGGTAGGGGGCGGGGTCACGCTTCACGAAAGCCATTGTCGCTTGACTCTGAGATCACGCTCGGGTCCACGGTCGAGGTGTGTCGCTGGTCGGTCGACACCAGGCTGGCGGGCAAGGTGCGCGAGATCGCGGCGCTGGCCGATCCGATGACCCGCACCTACGCTGTCAAGGCGGCGCTGGACGACGGCGAGTTGCCGCCCCTGGAGTCGACAGTGGCGGTCTCGCCGCCGGCTGGTCGCGGCAACGACCCCGTCCTTGGTGGCTCTGCCGGCGCTGCACGCCGCGGGGTACCGCGTGCGACCCGACCCGGCAGCAGCAGGTTAAACTCCAAGGCTGGCGATTTCAGGGGCGGCTCCATGTGCGGCCCTGTTTCGTTGTCGGGCGCGGGTGGCGAAATTGGTAGACGCACCAGGTTTAGGTCCTGACGTCCGCAAGGATGTGGGGGTTCGAGTCCCCCCCCGCGCACCACATAGTAGTTACCGTAAATCAATAACTTGGATGAATATCGGAGACATTCTGACCTCATCCACTTTCATCGAACATCAGTCATTTTCATCGGGTTTCATGCCTCCAGTCTGGGAAAAAAGTTGGGAACAGTCGATGGCAAGGCGGGCCCCGGCAGACGCCCTGCTCAACTGTTCGGACGCATGAGGTCTGCATGTCAGCAGACCTGCCAATCCTCCAGGGGATGTTTCCAAACGAGTGATCCTGGATTACCAGCAGGTTGCGCAATGCATGAAGGTAAGCAAAGGGCATATCTAGTGCCCTACAGGATCCGGAGCTGATCGAGATGCTGCACTGTTTTGATCCACCTCAGACCGACGGGGCCGGCGGATACCGATGTCTGGACTTCAACGACTTGATCGCCAGGATGGAGCAAAGCGCTGAGTTTCGCGCGCTGATTCTCTCGTTGCCGGCGCCAGAAGGGCGCATTGGCCGAATTTTCAGGGATGCGCACGACATGGCCAGGGTCATCGGCGCCCGCCAGTCCGCCATTGCCGGGTTGGGGGAAATTTGATGGCAAATTTGTTGCGTCTGCTTGGCCCAGGTCGCGGTGGCGCATTCTATGGATGGCGGGATTGGGACGCCCTTGCGCAAGACATCGACTCTGACGCAGCGCTGCGCCGGCAGCTTCTGTCGGCGATTGGTGACGATGCGCCTCTTGTCCAAGCGCAAGCTGTGGCGCGGTCAGTCGAAGCCCGTATCGCGGCCATTGCCGCGCTGGCAGAGGGGAGAATTGACGATGGCCAATTCCAGCAAAGAGGCCGATCGGGCCGATGATCCAGATCGTCGTGCACGACGGAGTGCAGAAAACTTGTGTTTGTATGTTCGGTCTATGTGGTACGCGCCAACGCTGCACTTTGAGTGGTCGACCTTCATCAAAATGGCGACAGTCGATCCTGGCCTTCGTGATCAGATCATGGACATGGAGGTGTTTCCAAGAGATGCCGCAGACGGGAGTTCGGCACTGTTGTGTGCAAAAGAAATCGTGCGGTCAATCGAAGCGAGGATCGCCTGCATTGAGGCGCTGCGTGAGGAGACTGTGCGATGAACCAGTCTTGCCTTCCCGGCCTTCCCTGTATTCCTGTATTCCCACTTGTTTCGCATTTGCCGATTTTTTTGCGCATGCTGAGCAATTCTGATTCGATGTCACCAAACGCTTTCAGTTGGACCGCGGGCCCGCGTCCAGATATTTCCGCGGATGACTGACGCGCAGTTCCGGTAACTTGTATTTGACACCACTATTCGTACGCTCCTTAATGTAAAAGACATCGAGTGAAGGGTATGGAAACTCCTGACCTGACGTTGGACGGGACGAGGGAACACGGCGAAATCGATCTGTTCAGATCAGGCGGCGTTGGGCATGAAGCCGTGTTTCAGCGCGGCAAACCTGCCCTTCAAGGCGCAGCGACTTCGGCTGGCGGCTTGGGCAAACGCACACAGGAGTCGGCGCACCCATGCGTTGACGAAGGCGTTGTCGGTGGCGACAGTATTCGTTGGCGTGGTGCCCAGTCCGGGATGACGAATTGGTGTAAATGGTTGTCAGGAACCGCTGTTTCCTGGCTTAGAGCGCGCGGTTTTGACTGCCAGGAATTCAGGCCGCGTTGATTTCTGTCATCCCGCCGGCGAACTTGACTCATCGTGAATTTCATGCAAAATGACATATATGTCAAAAGAGGCTTTTCCATGATTGAAAGTCCCAAAGTCAAGGGCCTTTATCAATTGCAGGAAGACGTGTTGGGCCGACTGCAAGTCATGGGCGACGCCCAGTTCGATCAGGCGAAGCTGTGTGGCGGAACGGCCATGTCTCGTTGCTGGCTTGGCCACCGCATCTCATACGATCTTGATTTTTTCCTGCCTGAAGGTTTCGATGCGGGGCGGATGGCGACCACACTCAAAACCGCCAATATCGCATATGAAACCAAGGATATCGTGGACGATCCACGCAAAGCGAATCAACTCCACGGATACGTCACACATCAGGGGCAGCGACTCAAAGTCTCGTTCATCGAGGACGCCTATTTCAACGTCTATCCGGCCGTCAAAGCGACGTTTGGTGCTTTGAGCGCAAATGCAGAGCAGGTCGCTGGCTTGTATCACCGAAAACTTCGGACTGTGGCTGGCGGCGGGGCGGAGGGCGACTCCTTTGAAGGTGGGCGTCAAAAGGCGCGGGATTTATTCGATCTTTATGTCCTGTCCGTAACGGTGATGCCAATTAAACCTTTCATGGCTTCGCTTCCATACGCGTTTCCGTCCGACGCTTTTGACAATGGGTTGGTGAGCATGCCTTGGCTCGAACTGATGGATGAACTGAAAGAGATTGTTTGCGACCAAAAATGGAACGCGGCCAAAGACGTTGCCTTCTTGCAGGATGCGCTCTATGAGCAGATTGGCGCCCAAGTTCTCGATGAATTCGTACCAGAGGTTGACCCAAAACCAGGATCACGCAAAGCTTTTTCCCGGGTCAAGAAGCGAGGTCCAGGAGGGCTGACCAAGTGAAACCCAGAAATGAGATCGAACCTTGGGACACGGTGAGCAAGAAGGTCTACTGGGACCGGGATGTGGCGCTGGACAAGTGGAAAGAGATGGTGTCCATCGGACATCGTTCTTATCTGCCCGATGCGGTCGCCACCATGGATGTCGTCGAGTTCATTCACTTCTATGGAGCCAAACGATTCGTGGAAGATTGGCCAACGCTTCGGGGCCTTTTGCCGGCGGCAAGAATTCGTCGAGCTGGAACCTATGACATGGCTTGGAGCCGTTTGGTGGGCGGCGGGTGGAATCTGAAACCAATGAAGGATTTTCACGTAATGCCAAAGCGGCGCAAGCAATTCATGCTCCGTGTAGCGCTCCTACCAGGAAAAAGCATATACGAATTGGCAAAAGATCTCGGCATGCAATACCGGCGCGCGCACGATCACGCTCAGACCTTGATCAAAGAGGGAAAACTACGAGACAAAGAGGTTGTTCAGGGCGGCCATCGCAAACGCAAGCTCTATCCATGTTGACCGTCGCGCTGAAGTTCAACGACCGGTATGGCTTGGCAATCTTCCAATTTCATCGTTGGAAGAGCGTTCAACAGAACAACCACCCGACCGATGAGGCCGCCGATACGGTCATCGAGCAATCAAGTTTCTACAACCCGAGGTCAATTCCATGAACAGGCTCCAGATCACCCCCCTTCCCTTTGCCGCCAAGTTCCAGATTGCATGGAGCTTAATGTGGTGAGGCGCGGCGATCACCTTGGCATCCATGATTTGCGGAGGCATCGTCGGCGGCATTTTCGGTGGTGTTTTCGGTCTCGGCAGTTCACTTGCGGGTGGTTCAGTCGCGACTGCGATGCCAGTGCTGCAGGTTGTCGGGGGAATCTTGGGGTTTCCGCGATTGCAAGCGCCGACCGCATCGTCGTTTCAGAGCATTCCAGTGGGTGGGAGACCATCAAACCTGGCAGCGAACGCCTTGAAGCGTTACCGCAGCGCCTTTATGGAGAAGTCGAATTCGACAGTCCTGCAAAGGCATGGCTCTTGGACTTGGCAACCGCCATGCCGGACAAGTCCCTGACAGCATTCGCAGCCTGTGTGCCAGAGTATCACCACACCATAGTGTTTTACGCCCATGGAGAACCGCAGAGCACCATGTCCATTTGTTTCCAGTGCGGGCAGGTGACCTGGGATGCGTCTGACGATGTTCCACCGGAGGCATTGATCGGTCGTCTCAAGTCGGTCGTTGCGCGGGCAGGGTTTCGACCCGAAAGGGACTGGGACGCGGTGGTCCGTGCCTCAGCACCGGCGCAAAGGCTAAACTGATGTAGGAAGCACGGTAGATCCAGGCTGCGGCCTTTGAGTTGGGCGGTCGCTGTGGCTAAACAATGTCAATGACGATGGGGGGACATCGGAGGCGAAAGTGCATTTGCGCGCGGGTGCGATTCAAACGGATGTGGCGTTATTCTCGGCCATCTATCCATCCAACCAAGGGGCGACGACATGACTGAGGCATCAATGAGTGACGCGGAGTTGGTAAGAAGATTAGGGGCGCATCCTGATCTGCGAAGCCGAATGGAGTCCCTGCTGCTGGCCGTCGAAGATGAGACGGGGGAGCTCAAGATTGCCGATGCGGCTGAAATGCGGGTAATCGAGGAAATGCGATGCACCGGCCAAGTTGCGCTTCAATCATGGGCGACACGCCAGGTAGTGCAGCCCTCGCAAGAGCTCAAGCAAACCGCTGGCGTATGGAGCGAGGGTAAAAAAAACTCTGCTGGCACACCACCTTTGGTGACATCTGCATTGACGAGCCTCAATACCGCAACGCCACCAAAAGAGTCCGCCCGTTTGCGCAAAGCGCCCAAGTCAGCAACCGCGGCTGCTCACGTCTGGATGCTGCAAGTCGACGGCTTGATGATGGACATGCGACAGGCCCCCGTCGAACTGCAGCAACTGGCTTTCGACAAAGGACTGATTCCCTTCGTCCCCGGAGGGAAGGCGTCCGAGTCGCAATGAGCCGAATTTCTGCTGATCACCTTGTGCGGGCCATCTCCTTTGTGCGGGCGATGGACATGGCACGCAAGGAACAACTTGGCGAAGAGATATTTCACGCACAGCCGCATCTATTTGGCTCGTTCCTGGTTCAGAAGCGCATGGGCGTGTCGCTGGAGAAGATGGAGTTCTTGCTGGAGATACTCTTTGTTTGTTTCCGTTCCATGCAGGAGTCTGGCTTGACATGGCCATTGATCACAGAAGACGACTTGGAGCGGCAGCTGGAGCGTTACATGGCCTTGGTCCATTTCGGCGATGACTTGACGGAAGGCATGAAGCGGCAATCCACGCAGTTGTATGTTGCAGACCATCCAGAGAAGTTTCTGATCGCATACGTGGCGACAGAGTTGACGCAGTGGTTGCAGCGGGTGGCCCCTGAGGAGTCTGACAAGTTCGTCATGATGGCCGCCATGAACATGGTCAATTGCATCGCGTTCGTAGACCTCC
>JANOUM010000800.1:0-3306 GCA_031416855.1 Rhodoferax sp.
GTCGGCGGCACGGCCGAGCTCGCCGGCTACAGCCTGGCCCTGCGGGAGTCGCGTCGCGGCACCCTCAACCATGTGTTGACCGATCTGTTCCCGCGCGCCGGTGACGTGGCGCGGGGCGAATTTTGGGCCGGCCTGCGACCCATGACGCCGGATGGCACCCCGGTGGTGGGCGGCTCGCCCTACCCCAACCTGTACCTGGCCACCGGGCACGGCACGCTGGGCTGGACCATGGCGGCGGGAACCGGGCGTGTGATGGCCGACCTGATATCGGGCAAACCGACCGAGATCAGCCTCGACGGCCTGACCGTCGACCGCTACCGGCAATCCTTCACCAGATCGCATTGACCTGCAACGGCGGGGTGTACCAGCACCAGGGGGCGGCACGCCTAGCGGCTAAACTCAGGGCATGATCTCCAGGCTCGCTCCCCGTGTCTCGTTCAAGGCGCAAATGCTCAAGGTGCGCGAGGATGCGATTGTGCAGGCGGTCAATCGCCTGCTGGCTGAAAAAGGGTTCGATGCCATGACGGTCGACGAGGTGGCTGCGAAAGTCGGTATTGCCAAGGCGAGCCTGTACAAACATTTTCCGAGCAAGGAAGACCTGGCCGCGGCGGCCATGGTGCGTGTCATGTGCCGGGCGCAGGAGTTCTTCGGTGCACTGCCGGCGCAGGCGTCGCCGCTGGAAAACCTGCGCGCCGCCGTCCGCTGGACGATGGCCCTCAAGCTGGCCGGTGACATGCCCTCGCTGCCAAGCCAGAACTCCAGCCTGCGCGCCACGCTGATGGCAAACAGGGTTTACATGGACGGGCTGGTCGATGTCAGCGACCGCCTGGGCGCGTGGATCGAGGCGGCGCAGGCCGATGGCAGCGTCAGCCGCGCGTACCCGGCGATCGCCGTGTTGTACACGCTGTACGCGCGCGCCTGCGACCCGGTGCTCGAATTCCTGCAGATGGGTGGCCAGCACAGCGACCAGGAAATCATCGAGCTGGTGCTGGGCACCTGCTTTGACGGACTCAACGCACGCTGAAAGTCGGCCTGGCGGTTCGCCGCCCCTCAACGCACCAGCAAAACGGGCACGCGGCAATGGGCCAACACCTGCGTGGCCACCGAACCCATCACCAGGTTGGCCAGCGCGCCGTGCCCGTGTGAGCCCATCATCAACAGGTCGAACTTGCCGCCTTGGGCGAACTTGGCGATCGACTCGCCTGCCGGGCCAACCTTCCATGCGCTCTTGGCGTCGATGCCGTGGCGCAACAGGAACTTGGACACCGGCGCGAGCACGCGCTCGGATTCCTCGGCGTAGTAGTTATCCACCAAATCCTTGCCCAGTGCAGAGCGCACGCGTACCGGCAGCGGCGCATGCGCAGTGAACAGGGTGAAATCGCCGGCCGTGGAAAAGATTTCGTCGTGCGTCACCAGATAGGCCAGCATCTTCTTGGTGTAGGGGCTGCCGTCAACTGCGAGAAGGATCTTCATGCGCGAACTCCGAAAGATGGTGTGGTTCAGTGTAGCGCGCACCTCA
Organism: Rhodoferax sp.; assembly: GCA_031416855.1. Taxonomy (GTDB): domain Bacteria; phylum Pseudomonadota; class Gammaproteobacteria; order Burkholderiales; family Burkholderiaceae_C; genus CAISIP01. The sequence goes on from JANOUM010000800.1 coordinate 1,520, forward strand.
CGCGCGTTCCTGATCAAAGTCAACTTGAGCCGCCGCGCCGGCAGGCACGGCGGTGTCGATCATCAGACCGGGTTTGAAACCCAGTTGCTCGTTCTTGCGCGCATAACCCATCGGGTTGGCCACCACCCGGCAACGGCCGTGCCGGTAATCACTGGGTGCGTGCAAATGGCCGTGGAGCCAGAAGTCCGCGCCGTCCAGAAGTTCGTCCCAGGCGTTGCAGAAACCGGCCGTGCCCGGAGTCATGCCATAACGCGGGTCGGCGCTGCGCAGACTTGGCGCGAAATGTGTGACAACGATCGTGGTGCCCGCATGCGGCGTCGCCAGCGCCTGCTGCAGCCAATCCCTGCATTCGAGTGCGAGTTCGCGCACCTGCTGCGCCAGCAGCGGCTGCCCGGCGCGGGTGCTGCCTGTGGTGCGCAAATAGTAGTTGGCGGCTCGAAAGGCTTTTTCCCGCGCCGCCAGTTGTTGCCCGATGGTGGCACCGGGCTGCCGGGCGGCAGGACCCAATGCGTCGAAGTCCGTCCATAACGTGGTGCCGACAAAACGCACACCGTCCAGCAGCAGCAGTTCGCGCTCCAGCCAGACCAGGCCCAGCCGCTCGCAGGTCTCTCGCAGCCGCACATGCGCCTGGTCGAAGTCGAGCATGTCGTATTCATGGTTCCCGGGCAGGAACAGGACCGGTGTCGGCCAGCCATGACGGGGCGAAAACCGCTGCAGCCCGAAGTCGCCGTCGCTCAGCAGGGAGCCCTTCTGGTAGGAGCCGATGTCGCCCGCCAGCACCAGCACATCGGCACCGGCGGCGGGCGACGGGCGGTAGTTCGGATGCACTTCCAGGTGCAGGTCGGACAGCAGTTGGATCTTCATGGTTTGAACCGTCAGGGCGATGGCGGCACCTGCGCCGAACGCCGCACGGCGTCTCGCAGCCAGCGGTGCGCGCTGTCGGACTCGTGCCGCCCGTGCCAGAGTGCGTCGACATGAACCGCCGGCACCACGAAAGGCAGGTGGCGCAGCACCAGCGAATCGGCGATCCCCGTCGCGCCGACGAAGCGGCGCGGCAGCACCGTGAGCAGGTTGGAGTTGGCCACCACCCGAGCGGCGGTGAAAAACTGGTTTACCGTCAGTACCACCCGGCGTTCCCGCCCCAGCGTGGACAAGGCCTCGTCGATGAAACCAAACGGCCGCCCGCTGAAAGTCACCAGCAAATGGCGGGCGGCGCAAAACCGGTTCAGGGTCATTGGGCCGCTGGCCAACGGATGGCCGGCGCGCATGACACACACGTACTCGCCGTCATACAGACGCTGGGTCGCGAACGCAACCGCCTTGCCGACCTGCGCGCGCGCCGTGAGGTCGGCGACCACCGCCGGAAAGTAGCCAGCTGCGAGGTCCACGGTTTCTTCGTCGAGCAGCTTGCGCGGGTCGCGCGTGCTCAACGGCACCACGCGCAAGGACACACCCGGGGCTTCGGCCTCAAGGATATCGACCATGCGCGGCACCAGTTCGGCCGCAGTGGCGTCGGCCATCGCCAGCACGAAGGTGTTGTCTGCCCCGGCCGGGTCGAAGCGGCTCGGCGACAAGGACTGCTGGAGTTGGCGCAGGGCGTCCCGCACCGCAGGCCACACGGCCAGCGCGCGCGGCGTCGGCTCCATGCCCTGCCCGCTGCGGCGCACCAGTTCATCCCCCAAGGTGTCGCGCAGGCGGCGCAAGGAATTGCTGACGGCTGGTTGAGTCAGCGACAGGTTGCGTGCCGCCCGGGTGAGGCTGCGCTCCGACATCACCTCGTCGAACAC
>JANOUM010000801.1:0-4921 GCA_031416855.1 Rhodoferax sp.
AGCAGTGATACTCAAAAACCGGGGGAACTGGGCGAGCGTTTGAAGGTTGATCTCCTGCCAGGATGCTCCGGCCGCGTCCATGAAGCAATTCCCGAAATAGGCGGGCATGTCCGGGGTGGGGGCCTTCGCCGACGCAAAACCTCTTGCATGGCGCAACCCGGCCAGTGTGTCGACCAGCAATGCGCAGTTGACGTTCAGTGCGGCGTTAAGCGTGACCACCACCGCCTCTGGCGCAGATGGTGCCAGCGGGCCGAGCGCGACCGCATCGCCGGCGACAAACGTGGCCAGATCCACCACGCCGTACAGGCCGCCGCGCAAGTTGACAACACCCCGAAACCAGGGTCTGGCGTAGGGCACTGGCTGCACGCTGGTGACCGGAAAAATCTCGCCCGACTGGGCGAGTGGCAGCAGGTAGCTGCGGCCGCCGGACTTGATCGCCAGCCACGAAACCGAAAGCCCTTCGTCCTTGGCTGCCTGCAAACGGCTCGCGAGGCGTGCCTGGAGTTCCCTGATGGCTTCGCGGTTGGCCATGGTTCGTTGGGTCGGTCAGCCCAGCGCCTTGATCTTGGCCAGCAGTTCGACCGGATTCACCGGTTTGGTGATGTAGTCCTTTGCGCCCTGGCGCAGGCCCCAGACCCGGTCTGTTTCGAGGTTCTTGCTGGTGCACATGATGATCGGAATGCCGCTGTACTCGGGCATCCGGTTGATCGAACGGGTGAGCTGGTAGCCATTCTGGCCGGGCATCACGACGTCCATCAGGATCAAGTCGGGCAGTTCCTCGGCCAGTCGCTTGAACGCTTCTTCGGCGTTCTGGGCGGCCCGCACCGACATTGCATTCTTCTGCAGCAGATCCGTCAGGAACATCAGTTCGGTACGCGAGTCGTCAACAATCAGCACCTTTTGGATCGCCATCATGTCACTCCGGATGCAGCAGCACCGATCTGACCCACGGCCTGCAGCAATTGGTCCTTGGTAAACGGCTTGGTCAGATAGTCCTGGGCGCCCACCATGCGCCCGCGCGCCTTGTCGAACACACCGTCCTTGGAGGAAAGCATCACGATCGGGACGTTGGCGAACTTCGGGTTGCGCTTGATGATGGCGCAGGTCTGGTATCCGTCCAGGCGGGGCATCAGAATGTCGCAGAAAATCAGATGGGGCTCATAGTCGTTGACCTTGGCCAACGCATCAAAGCCGTCTTCGGCGAGCAAGACCTCGTGACCGCCCTGCTTCAGGAAGATCTCGGCACTGCGCCGGATCGTGTTGCTGTCGTCGATCACCAGGACTTTGAAAGCCGATCCGGTTGTACTCACAAGATTGCGCTCCTGAATTGAATATTCCCACACCGGTGTGTGGCCCCGAGACGCCTGGATTCAGATCTGGACCATCTCGAAGTCCTCCTTGCGGGCTCCACATTCAGGGCAGGTCCAATTCATGGGCACATCGGCCCAACGCGTTCCCGGCGCGATGCCATCGTCAGATGCACCGGTCGCCTCGTCGTAGATCCAGCCGCATATCAGACACATCCAGGTTTTAGAATCACTCACAGCTTAAGGGGCCTTCGAATAGAATGCAAATATTGTATAGAGACGGCCCCAGCGATTCGCGCCTGGAGCGCCGACTGCCACCGTATTTTGCCTGATGACCTCCCAGGGCCTGCCCCCGTAACCGATGTCCGAACGAACCGAATCCGGGCAGGATGCCGACCCGCCAGCAACTCCCTGTGTGCTGGTCTTCAACGCCAACGATCCCAGCGGTGCCGGTGGACTGGCGGCCGACATCGGCGCGATTGCATCGGTCGGTGCGCACGCCCTGCCCGTCGTGACCGGCGCCTACATCCGCGACACGGCGGAGATCATCGACCACCACGCCTTCGACGACGATGCCGTGAGCGAGCAGGCCCGCACCGTGCTGGAGGATGTGACAGCCCAGGTTATCAAGGTCGGGTTCGTGGGCTCGATCGAAAACATCAGCACCATTGCAGAGATCGCGGCAGATTACGCGGACGTCCCGTTGATCGCCTACATGCCCGACCTTTCCTGGTGGAGCGAGGTTCAGATCGACCTGTACCTCGATGCCTTTCGGGACCTGATGTTGCCGCAAGCCACAGTGTTGGTAGGAAACCACAGCACCTTGTGCCGCTGGCTGCTTCCCGACTGGAAATCAGCCAAGCCGCCTGGTCCACGCGACGTGGCGCGGGCTGCCAACGGGTTCGGTGTGCCCTACACCCTGGTCACTGGCATGGTGTTGCCAGACCAACTCATCGACAACGTGCTGGCGTCGCCGCAGTCCGTTCTCTTCAGTGGCCGCTTCGAACGCTTCGAAGCCGGGTTTTCCGGTGCCGGCGACACCTTGTCCGCCACGCTGGCCGCGCTGCTCGCCACCGACAATGACCTCAGTGAGGCGGTCAAGGAGGCTCTGGGCTACCTGGACCGCTGCCTCGACGCAGGCTTCCAGCCGGGCATGGGCCTGCTGGTCCCGGACCGCCTGTTCTGGGCTCAACCCGACACTGACGCAGACACCGACGACTCCTTGCCCGACTCGCCAAACCTGGGCTTTGATTTCCCCGACCATGACACCAAGCACTGAAACCAACGAATCCCTGTTCGCCCGGGCCCAGCGGGTCATTCCCGGCGGCGTCAACTCACCCGTGCGGGCCTTTAAGGCGGTCGGCGGCACGCCCCGTTTTGTCCAGCGGGCGCACGGGCCGTACTTCTGGGATGTCGAGGGGCGTCGGTATGTCGACTACATCGGCTCCTGGGGTCCGATGATCCTCGGCCACGGCCATCCGGCAGTGCTGCAGGCGGTGCAGGCGGCGGCACTCGATGGCTTGTCATTTGGCGCGCCGACCGAGCGTGAAATCGAACTCGCCGAAGAGATCCTGCGGCTGGTTCCATCGATGGACATGGTCCGCCTGGTGAGTTCAGGCACGGAAGCCGCCATGAGTGGCATCCGCCTGGCGCGCGGCGCAACCGGGCGCAACAAACTGATCAAATTTGAAGGCTGTTATCACGGCCACGCCGATGCGCTGCTGGTCAAGGCAGGTTCGGGCCTCGCCACATTTGGCAACCCGACCAGCGCCGGGGTGCCGCCGGAGGTAGTGAAACACACTGTGGTTCTGGAATACAACAACATCGAGACGCTGGAGCAGGCGTTCGTCGCCCATGGTGACGAGTTGGCCTGCCTGGTGATCGAACCGATCGCGGGCAACATGAACTTCGTGCGGGCCAGCCTGCCTTTCATGCAACGCTGCCGTGAGTTGTGCACCCAGTATGGTGCCTTGCTGGTGTTTGACGAGGTGATGACCGGTTGCCGCGTGGCCCTGGGCAGTGCACAGGCGGTGTATGCCAGGGCGTTGCCGGGCTTCGAGCCCGACATGACGATCATGGGCAAGGTGATCGGGGGCGGCATGCCCCTGGCCGCCTTCGGGGCCAAACGGGCGGTGATGCAGCAACTGGCGCCGCTCGGGCCGGTGTACCAGGCCGGCACCCTGTCGGGCAATCCGGTGGCCACCGCCTGCGGGCTCGCCACGTTGAAAGAAATCAGCAAGCCCGGTTTTTTCGAAGACCTGTCCTCGCGAACCCGCCGTCTGGTCGACGGCCTGGGTGCCGCAGCCAGATCCGCCGGCGTCCCGTTCTGCGTTGACGCCGAAGGTGGCATGTTCGGTTTCTTCCTGCTTGCGACATTGCCGCAGAACTACAGCCAGGTCATGCAGTCCGACAGCCCGCGGTTCAACCGCCTGTTCCATGGCATGCTCGATTGCGGCATCTACTTCGCGCCCGCGTTGTACGAAGCCGGTTTTGTCAGCGCTGCACACACCGACGCCGACATTGCTGCGACCGTCGAAGCCGCCGCAGAGGTCTTCAAGACCCTCTGAATCCGCCCGAATGCAGGGCCGGGGCTGACGCGGCGCCCGCATCGCGTGGCAATTTGTTACCAATGCTTCGTGATGCCGGCTGGGCATCCGGGCCCCGCAGTCCTAGACTCGCAGGATGGGCTGCGTCTGCGGCTCCCGGGAGCCATCATGAAATCCATCGTACTGTCCGCGATCGCAGTTCTGGGCAGCGGCGTGTGTGCCGCGCAGGAGGTCGGGCGCGTCCTGTCCAGCACGCCGGTGGTTCAGCAAGTGCAGGTACCGCGACAGGTTTGCACCCAGGAGACCTGGCAGGTGCCGGCACATCGATCGGGCGCCGGAGCAGCAATCGGGGCCCTCGCTGGCGGCGCAATCGGCAACAGCATCGGGCACGGCGGCGGGCGCGCCGCGGCCACGGCCATCGGCATCATTGGCGGCGCGGTGCTGGGCGACAACATCGAATACTCGGGCGCGAACCAGGGCCAGGCCGTCCAGCGCTGTAGTACCCAGACCATGCTGGAGAGCCGGGTGGTGGCGTTCCAGGTCGTGTATGAGTTTGCCGGCAAGCAGTATGCGGTGCAGATGCCGCAGGATCCGGGCCCGCAGGTGCAGTTGCAGGTCACACCGGTCGGCGTGGCGCAACCTGGCCCAACCGCCAACGCACAGATCTACTCGGCACCAGTCTACGCGGCACCGGTCTACTCGGCACCCGTCTACTCCGCACCCGTGTTGGCGCCGGTGGTCATCACGCAACCGATCTACATCACATCCGGCACCCAGTGGTATCCCGCGTATTACCGGTATCCATATCGCCCGCGCGTCGGTGTCGACCTGCACTACGGTCACAGCAGGCGGCACCACGACTATTGGCGTTAGCCCTCCCGCAAGCCGCGCCGGACCGTCTGCGTGCCATGTGGTCCGGCACATCGTACCCACGGCGCCTCAATGGCGGAAGTGGCGCACCCCGGTGAACACCATTGCCACGCCGCGCTCGTCGGCGGCGGCAATCACCTCGTCGTCGCGCATGCTGCCGCCGGGTTGAATGACACAACCGGCCCCGGCATCCACCAC
>JANOUM010000802.1:0-3070 GCA_031416855.1 Rhodoferax sp.
AATCGACCCATCTCGTCGGCGGGCGTTTCGGCTGGTGCTGCCATGGCAGCAGGGGCAAATGCCAGCAATGCGGCGGTGAGTACGACAAGGGAGGGGTCAAAACGCATCGCGGGACGATACCCAGTGTTGGCCCATAAGTCAAGGTGGTGGTGGTGGAGAGCGGGCCGCGGGCGTGTCGGTGTCACAGGCCGCCGACCAGGCTGTTGTCGCGTGCCGACCACATGGACCTGTGACATGAAATGTGGCCCCGATCGCTTCCGCTGAGTTGCGTGTCGTGCATCGCGCTGGCCTGGCTGCCACTGGCGGATAACTCGAACTACCTCGACAACGGCGAGCTGCCGGGCAAGCTGGTATTGGTGGGCTGGTTGAAGCTGAACCGGTTCAATTTGGCGGCGTCTTCGGGTTGTGTGCTGACGGTGGCCGGCGTGGTCAGGTTCGGCCTGTTCGTGCTTGCGCATGTCGCCCTGGCGCTGGGGTCACGTGCTGGGTCCAAGGCCCCGATGGCCATCCCGACTGGGTCGGCATGCCACAGTGACTTCGAACGCGACCGCGCCGGCAACCGGGTCGCCAAGGGGCTCCTGATCGATCTGGGCTCACACAGTCAGCGTGCGGCAAGCTGGCGGATCACAATCGTACCTTCCAAACACGCCATAACCAGGGGGACACACGATGCCGTCGTACGCTGATTTCTACCGCCAGTCGCTGGAGCAGCGCGATGCATTCTGGGCCGAACAGGCCAAGCTCATCGACTGGCAGCGGCAGCCGGATAAGGTCTGCGACTACAGCAACCCGCCGTTTGCCACCTGGTTCGCCGGTGGCCTGACCAACCTGTGCCACAACGCGGTGGATCGCCACCTGGCGACACGCCCCGACCAGGCCGCACTGATCGCCGTTTCCACAGAAACCGGGCTCGAGACCGTGTATTCGTTTCGCGACCTGCATGCCGAGGTGCAACGCATGGCAGCCAGCCTGCTGGGTCTGGGTGTGGTGCAGGGCGATCGCGTGCTGATCTACATGCCGATGGTGGCTGAGGCGGCGTTTGCCATGCTCGCTTGCGCGCGTATCGGTGCGATCCATTGCGTCGTATTTGGCGGTTTTGCGTCGGGTTCGCTCGCCTCGCGCATCGAGGATGCCTCGCCCCGTGTCGTCGTGAGCGCCGACGCTGGCTCCCGTGGTGGCAAGGTGGTGGAATACAAACCGCTGCTCGACGAGGCCATCCGTCTTTCCAGCCACAAGCCAGAGGCGGTGTTGTTGGTCGACCGGGGCCTGGCGAAGATGGCCCTGCAAGCCGGACGCGATCACCGCTGGAGCGATCTGCGTGCGCGGCACCTGGGCACGACCGTGCCCTGCACCTGGGTGGATGCGGTGCACCCGAGTTACACGCTGTATACCAGCGGCACCACCGGCAAGCCCAAGGGTGTGCAGCGCGACACTGGCGGGTACTGCGTGGCACTGGCCGCCAGCATGAAACACATCTTCTGCGGCAATCCCGGTGAGACCTACTTCTCGACCAGCGATATCGGGTGGGTGGTGGGGCACAGCTACATCATCTACGGCCCCTTGATCGCCGGCATGGCGACCATCCTGTACGAGGGCCTGCCGACCCGTCCTGATGGCGGAGTCTGGTGGAGCCTGGTCGAGAAGTACAAGGTCACCGTGATGTTCAGCGCGCCCACGGCAGTGCGGGTGCTCAAGAAGCAGGACCCGGCCCTGCTCACCAAATACGACCTGTCGAGCCTGCGCGCCTTGTTCCTGGCTGGCGAGCCGCTCGACGAGCCGACGGCGCAATGGATCTCGACCGGCCTTGGCAAACCCGTCTTCGACAACTACTGGCAGACCGAGACCGGCTGGCCGATCCTCGGCCTGGCCAATGGCGTCGAGCGCGCAGCCAGCAAGTTCGGCAGCCCCGGCGTGCCGATGTATGGCTACAAGGTCAAAGTATTCGACGAAACCACCGGCGAGGAACTGCTGGAGGCGGGCCAGAAGGGCGTGGTCGCCATCGAGGGGCCACTGCCACCGGGATGCATGCAGACCGTGTGGCGCGATGACGCGCGCTTTGTCAACACGTACTGGAAGAGCATCCCCGGCAAACTGGTGTACAGCACGTTCGACTGGGGCATTCGCGACAAGGACGGCTACTACTTCATCCTGGGACGCACCGATGACGTGATCAACGTGGCGGGGCACCGCCTGGGCACGCGCGAGATCGAGGAAAGCATCTCGGCCCATCCCAATGTGGCGGAGGTGGCGGTCGTCGGTGTGGCCGATGCGCTCAAGGGGCAGGTGGCAATGGCCTTCGCCGTTTTGAAGGACAGTGCTGTCTTGCAGCAGGACGGAGGTGCGTTGCGCCTCGAGGGCGAGATCATGCAGATGGTCGACAAGGACCTGGGCGCGGTCGCGCGGCCGGCTCGGGTGCGGTTCGTGACCGCCCTGCCCAAGACACGCAGTGGCAAGCTGCTGCGCCGGACCATCGCCGCGATCTGCGAACGGCGCGATCCCGGCGACCTCACCATGATGGAAGACCCGGCTGCACTGCAGCAGATCCGCGATCTGGTCAGTGGCTGACCGCGGGCGCGGCAGTCTGGTGATCATGGGTAGCGTCACATTACAGCCCTGCTCTGCCCATACCATCAGCACCGCGCCACCAGCAACGGTTTCTGTCGGCCGCAAGACTTTTGCGTAGCAGGGAGCCGCGCTGTAATGGCCGGTGTAATGCACCAGCAAGCCTGGCGCAGCAAGATCGCCCGTTGGACAGCGGTTCATCACCTCCCAACATCGGTGGCACAATCTCCGGGTTCCTCGGCCCTTCCCATGCCACAGTCGCATCCGCCAACCGGTCCAGCCGTGCCGCGGAAGGTTAATAAATCAGCTTTGACCAGCCAATGTTTCCTGCAGGGAAACGGAGATCAGCGAACATGAGTCAGTCCATTCCCCCCGCGGGAACCCCGTCGTCGGTCTACCACGCGTACCAGTCCAATACCTACCTGTTCGGCGGCAATGCGCCCTACGTGGAGGAGATGTACGAGAACTACCTTGCCAACCCGGGCAGTGTGCCGGACTCCTGGCGCGA
>JANOUM010000803.1:0-3514 GCA_031416855.1 Rhodoferax sp.
CCCGCATCACCGTGTTCTATGCGCTGCTCGGCGTGGCGGTGATGGTGTCGCCGCGCCTGTGGGCCTGGTTGCTCGACCGCTACCGGGACGGCCGGCCACTGGCGCTGCTCAACGCGCTGCTGGGGGTGGCAACCATCCTGCCGGCGCTCAGCAGTGCCTGGCCGCTGGTGCTGCTGTCCGGCCTGTTGTTCGGCGCGGTGTTCCTGTCGCTGGTCGCATCCACCACGGCGCTGGTGCGCCACAACCTGGCGCCGACGCAATGGGCTTCCGGCATTGCGGCCTTCACGACCATTTTCGCTGCTGGCCAGATCGTCGGCCCGACCATGGTGGGATGGGTGTCGGACGGTTCTGGCGGGCTGGCGCGGGGTTTTGTGCTGTCAGCGCTGGCGTTGTGGCTCGGCGCCATACTGGCGTTGGGACAGCGGCCCTTGCGGCAGGCAGCGTGACCTGCACCCTGCCACCACCCACAATACGCCATGTCCTTTGATTCCTTGGGTCTTGCTCCGGCACTGGTGCGTGCTGTCCGCCGGCTGGGTTTCGACGCGCCGACCGCCGTGCAATTGCAGGCGATTCCCGTCGCGCTGCAGGGCTCCGACCTGGTGGTGCAGGCGCAGACCGGCTCCGGCAAGACCGTCGCATACGCACTTCCGTTGCTCCAGCGCCTGCACTCGGGCAGCGCGCGCACACCACGACGCGTGCGTGCGCTGGTGCTGGTGCCCACGCGCGAGCTCGCGGCCCAGGTTGGCGAAGTGCTGCGCAGTCTGGCGCAGCACCTGCCGCAGGCGCTCAAGGTGGCGGTGCTGTTCGGAGGCGTGTCGGTCAATCCACAGCTGATGGGCCTGCGTGGCGGCGCGGACGTGGTGGTGGCCACGCCGGGTCGCCTGCTGGATCTGCTGGGCCACAACGCGCTGCGCCTGTCCGGGGTGCAGCTGCTGGTGCTGGACGAGGCGGACCGGCTGCTGGAGCTCGGTTTCGCCGACGAGGTCGGCCCGTTGCTGGCCCGGTTGCCGGCGCAGCGCCAGAACCTGTTCTTTTCAGCGACTCTGGAGCCCGGGGTGCAGGCCCTGGCAGCGTCCCTGCTGCGCGATCCGGTGCGCATCGACGTGGCAGATGCAGCCACCAGCCAGCAACCGGTGATCGAGCAACGCGTGATCGAGGTCGATGCAGGCCGCCGCACCGAGTTGTTGCGCCACCTGATCCGGGAGCAGGGCTGGCGCCGGGTGCTGGTGTTCGTGGCCACGCAATACGCTGCCCAGCATGTGGCCTGGAAGCTGTACAAGTCCGGCCTGTTTGCCACACCGTTTCACGGCGGCATGAGTCAGGGCGCGCGGACCCAGGTGCTGGCCGAGTTCAAGTCCGGCCAGTGGGACGTGGTGGTGACGACCGACCTGGCGGCGCGCGGCATCGACATCGCGCAGTTGCCGGTGGTGGTGAACTACGACCTGCCACGCTCCGCCACCGGCTATGTGCACCGCATCGGCCGCACCGGGCGTGCCGGCGAAAGCGGCCTGGCGGTCAGTTTCGTGAGTGCGCAGACCGAGGCGCACATGCGCCTGATCGACAAGCGCCAGCACCTGGTGTTGCCACGCGAACAGCTGGCAGGTTTCGAGCCCGGGCAGGACGCGGTGCCGCCCGATCTGGCGCCGGTGCCCGGGACCGGTGGTGTGAAAGGCCAGCGACCGAGCAAGAAGGACAAGTTGCGGGCTGCGCTGGCGCGTACCCTGCCGCCGGCGTGAACCCCTCCGTGCGAGTCCGCCGGGCGATCGTGTGCCGGGGCTGGCCGGGTTACGCCGGGTCCGGGCGAGTGAGAGCGGCAGCGGATCCGTCACCCGTGGCGGGCTCCACTGGCCGCGCTGCGCGCTGGCCCGGCTTGGCCAGGATCTCCAGATAGAACTTATCCGCCCCGTCGGCCGCCGCAGCGTTGATGCGGGCCTTGATGTCCGCCACCGGCACCACCTCGGCACTGTCCTGGGTCAGGCCGAACTTGCAGTCGAAGTCCCAGAACTGCGCGCCTTCGGGCACCGGGCGGCGCCGCTCCCGCTGCAGGTACTTTCGAATGTCGTACTTGATGGCCTCCAGAACCCGGTCGCGGTTCTTGCCTTCGATGTGGATCTGATAATTTTTGCGCATGACCCATGGTAGCGCTTGGTACAGTAGCGGATTGCAACCGACGGGGGAAACACCATGGCACATGCACATGCACATGTCTGGGCCGGCAAGGTGCTGGCGCTGGTGAAGGCCGGTAATCCGGCGGCGGCCATGGCCCAGATCAAGGTGGCGCCCAGCGTCAAGGATTTGCAGGCGCTGCACAAGGCCCTGGGCAACGCCGGCCTGGCAGGGCGCTGGCCCGAACTGGACGCCGCCGTGGTCGACAATCTGGCAGCCCTGTCGGCACCGCGCCTGCACCGATCGCCCTGAGGGGCTGCGCTACCATTGCCGATCCACCCTGGCCCGGCCTGCACGGGCATTGCGACTGGCACTCCTTCCCTTTATCGGAGACCCCCATGACACTGTTCCAGACCCTGGCGCAAGCCGCCGTACTGGCAGCCGCGACGGCCCTGGCTACGCCGGCATTCGCGCAGGCCTATCCGTCCAAACCGCTGAAGTTCGTCGTGCCCTTCCCGGCCGGCAGCGCCACCGATGTGGTCGGCCGCATCATCGCGCAGGCCATGGGCGACGCGTTCGGTCAACCGGTGGCGGTGGAAAACAAGGCCGGTGCCAACGGAATCCTGGGCGCCGAGGCGGTCAAGGCGGCGCCGGGGGATGGCTACACCTTTCTGGTCACCACCAGCACCACGCAGGCCGCCAACGTGAGCCTGTACAAGAAGCTGCCCTACGACCCGGTCAAGGACTTCACGCCGATCGGCAAGATGGGCGAGACTGGTTTCATCCTGATGGTTCGTTCCGAGTTTCCGGCCAAGGACCTGCGGGAGTTCATCGCCTATGGCAAGGCCAACCCGGGCAAGATGGCGTATGGCCATGGCTCCTCCGGCTCGCTGGTGTCCGCGGCGCTGCTGGGCCAGATGGCGGGGCTCGATGTGGTGAGCGTGCCCTACAAGGGCATTCCGCCGGCGCTGACGGATCTGTTGGGGGGCCAGTTGCAGTTTGCGTTTGCCGACGTCGGCAATGCGGTGGCGCAGATCAACGGCGGCCGATTGAAGGGCCTGGGTGTGACCACCACGCGACGCGCGGGCAAGGCACCGACGGTGCCTCCGATCGGCGACACGGTCAAGGATTACGCCGTGAGCGCCTGGTTCGGCCTGATGGCCCCCGCCGGTCTGCCGGCCGATGTGCTGGCCAAGGCCCAGTCGACGTTCCTGGCGGTAATGGCCAAACCCGAGGTGCGCGACAAGATCCAGGGCGCCGGGATCGACGTCGACGTGCAGGACTCGGCGCAATTGGCCAGGACCATCGACGCCGAGATCCGCAAGTGGGCGTCATGGGTGAAGGCGGCCAACATCACGCCGGAGTGAGGCCCGCCGGCGACGCTGCGCGCCGGCTACTGACGCGTCGC
>JANOUM010000804.1:0-10196 GCA_031416855.1 Rhodoferax sp.
GGCGCGCAAAATGTCGCTGACTTTCATCGTGGATTCTCCTGAGTCACCGGTCTGCAATATAGCCCACAATCCCCCGATCCCCCCAAATCCACGGAGCCCCCATGCCCGGCTACTCGGACCCCGGCTTTGACACCCTCGCGCGGCACGCCGGAGCAGCGCCCGACCCCGCCACCGGCGCGCGCGCCGTCCCGATCCATCTGAGCACCTCATTCGTGTTCGAGTCCAGCGACCACGCCGCCGCGCTTTTCAACCTTGAGCGCGCCGGCCACGTCTATTCGCGCATCAGCAACCCGACCAATGCGGTTCTGGAGCAGCGCATCTCGGCGCTCGAGGGCGGCATTGGGGCCATCACCACCGCCAGCGGGCAGGCTGCGCTGCATCTGGCGATCGCCACCCTGATGGGCGCAGGTTCCCATATCGTGGCCTCGACCGCGCTGTACGGCGGCTCGCAGAACCTGCTGCACTACACCTTGCGCCGCTTCGGCATCGAGACCACGTTCGTGCAGCCCGGCGACATCGACGGCTGGCGCGCCGCGGTGCGGCCCACCACGCGCCTCTTTTTTGGCGAAACCGTGGGCAACCCCGGGCTCGACGTGCTGGACATCGCCACCGTGTCGGCCATCGCGCACAAGGCCGGCGTGCCGCTGCTGGTGGATTCGACGCTGACCACCCCGTGGCTGCTGCAGCCATTCGCCCACGGCGCCGACCTGGTCTACCACTCGGCGACCAAGTTCCTCAGCGGTCACGGCACCGTGGTGGCCGGGCTGGTGGTGGACGGCGGCAGCTTCGACTGGGCCGGCGCCTATGCCCGCAGCGGCAAGTTCGGCGAACTGGCCGCCCCCTACGAGGGTTTCCACAACATGGTGTTCACCGACGAATCCACGGTTGGCGCCTTCCTGCTGCGCGCGCGTCGCGAGGGCCTGCGCGACTTCGGCGCTGCCTTGAGCCCGCATTCGGCCTGGCTGGTGCTGCAGGGCATCGAGACCCTGTCGCTGCGCATGGCGCGCCACATGGCCAACACCCAGCGGGTGGTCGAGTTCCTGGCCAGCCATGCGTTCGTGTCGCGGGTCGGCCATCCGCTGCTGGAAAGCCATCCCAGCCATGCGCTGGCGCAGCGGTTGCTGCCGCGCGGCGCCGGCTCGGTGTTCAGCTTTGACATCCGGGGCAGCCGCGCCCAGGGCAAGGTGTTCGTGGACGCGCTGCAGCTGTTCAGCCACCTGGCCAATGTGGGCGACTGCCGCAGCCTGGTGATCCACCCGGCCAGCACCACGCACTTTCGCATGAGCGACGACGCGCTGGCGGCCGGCGGCATCGGCCAGGGGACGATCCGGCTGTCGATCGGCCTCGAAGAGCCGGATGACCTGGTGGACGACCTCAAGCGTGCGCTGCGCGCCGCGGAAAAGGCAGGTGCGTGATGGATCTCCAGGTCAATGGCAAGCGCACGTTCTGCTACACCGGCGGCAAGACCTTGAATGCCGCCCAACCCACCGCAATCTTCATCCACGGCGCGCTCAACGACCACAGCGTGTGGATCCTGCAGGCGCGTTACCTGGCGCACCACGGGTGGAATGTGCTGGCGGTGGATCTGCCGGGGCACTGCAAGAGCGCGGGCGACCCGCCGGCCACGGTGCAGGAAGGTGCCGGCTTCATCCTGGCACTGATGGATGCCGCCGGCGTGGACAAGGCGGCGCTGGTCGGCCACAGCTTTGGCTCGCTGATCGCGCTCGCGGCGGCGGCGCTCGCGCCGGCCCGCGTGAGCCACCTGGTGCTGGTGGGCACCGCATTTCCCATGAAGGTCTCCGCCGCCCTGCTCGAGGGTTCGGTCAAGGAGCCGGACAAGACCATCGACATGGTCAACCTGCTCTCGCACTCCTCGCTGGCGCCGCCGCCGTCGGCACTCGGCCCCGGCACCTGGCTGTACGGCGGCTCGCGCGCCCTGATGCGCCGCGTGCAGGGCAGCAACCCCGGGGTCAACCTGTTCCACACCGCCTTCCAGGCCTGCGACGCCTATGCCGGTGGCCTGGAGGCGATGGCGGCGGTGAGCGCCCCGGTGCTGTTCATCCTCGGCCGCAAGGACCAGATGACGCCCCCGAAGGCCGCCCAGTCGCTGATAGGCAAGGCCGCGAAGCCGCAGGTCGTGCTGGTCGAGGTGGGCCACCAGATGATGACCGAGGCCCCCGACCGCGTGTTGTTTGCGATCCGGGACTTCCTGGACCGATGAGCGCTGCAGTGCGCACCATGGAGGAGGCCTGATGCGCGGCGCGCGGCCGCCCGAACCAGTTCCGCCGTGGGGCTCGCCGAGCCAAGGCCGTCGGTGAGTTACCGGGTTGTCACGCCGCCGATGGCGCCCGGGCGCGCGCGGGAGATCGCCGACGGCTTCGACCTGCGCGCGCTGCCGGCCGATTTTTACGCCAATCCGTACCCGGTCTACGACGCCCTGCGCACCCATGCCCCGGTGCGGCGCATGCCCGACGGCTCCTGGTTCCTGACCCGCCACGCGGATCTGGTGGCGGTATACCGCGATGCGCCGACCTTCAGTTCGGACAAGACGGTCGAGTTCACGCCCAAATACCAGGACGCGCCCCTGCTGCTGGAACACCACACCACCAGCCTGGTGTTCAACGACCCGCCGCGGCACACCCGCGTGCGCAAGCTCATCATGGGCGCCCTGACCCGCCGCGCCATCGCCGACATGGCGCCGGGCCTGGTGGCCCTGGTCGACCAGTTGCTGGAGCGCATCGGCAAGCGGGGTGGTGGCGACCTGATTGCGGACTTCGCGTCCGCCATTCCAGTGGAGGTGATCGGCAACCTGCTCGGCGTGCCGCATGCCGGGCGCGCACCGCTGCGTGCCTGGTCGCTGGCGATCCTGGGCGCGCTTGAACCCGCCCTGACGCCGCAGCAACAGGCCCTGGGCAACCAGGGGGTGCAGGATTTCTGCGCCTATCTGCGCGGCCTGATCGCGCAGCGGCGCCGGCACCCCGGCAACCCCGAGCAGGATGTGTTGACCCGGCTGATCGAGGGCGAGGGCAGCGACCACGGGGGTCGCCTGTCGGAACTGGAACTGCTGCACAACTGCATCTTCATCCTCAATGCCGGACATGAAACCACCACCAACCTGATCGGCAACGCGCTGGTCTGCCTGCAGGAACAGCCGCAGGCACGTGCCGCGCTGGCGGACGACATGTCCCGGCTCGCCCACGATGCTGCCGGCCTGGACACCTGCCTCACGAACGCAGTCGACGAGTTGCTGCGTTTCGAGTCCTCCAACCAGTTGGGCAACCGGCGCGCCCTGCGCGACTGTACGGTCGGTGGAGTGGCACTGCCCGCCGGCGCCCTGGTCACGTTGTGCATCGCTGCCGCCAACCGCGATCCGACGCAGTTCGCCGAACCCCATCGGCTCGACCTGCGCCGCAGTGACAACCGCCACCTGGCCTTCGGTTTCGGCATCCACCAGTGCGCCGGCCTGAGCCTGGCGCGGCTGGAAGGACGTATTGCGCTCGGGCGCTTCCTGGCACGGTTCCCGGGCTACCGGCTGACCGGGGCGCCGGTGCGCGGACAACGGGCGCGCTTCAGGGGTTTCCTGCAGGCGCCGTTTGCCGTGTAGCGGTGAGCGCCACAGCTGGAACGACGAGCCGGAAAACGAAGACCACAACACACGAGGCACGGCGCGATGTGCCACATCCAGGGCGGCAACAATTTCAAGCCGGCAGTTTGCTGCCCCGCGCGCCGGCTGACCCGCCGGGGCGTCCGGGCCACCACCCCCAAGCTTGCGCCGGCGCACCCTCGGGCGCGAGTTGCAGCACAATAGTCCGACATGCGCCGACCGGCCCGCCGGTTGCTCCCGACCCACCCACCAAAGGCAGACAATCCATGGAACCCACCAGCACCCGTTTCGGTAGCGGCCAATCCGTTCGGCGCATCGAAGACGACCAGCTCCTGCGCGGCTTGGGCCAGTACACCGACGACATCACCAACGACAGCACCTATGCCGCGCACGTGCGTCTGTGTTTCGTGCGCTCCCCCTACCCGCATGCGCGCATCGTGTCGATCGACAAATCGGCGGCGCTGGCGATGCCCGGCGTGGTGGCGGTGTACTGTGGCGCCGATCTGGTGGCCGCCGGCGTCAAGCCGGTTCCGGGCTCCGCCGGGTTCCCGCGTACCGGCGGCGCGCCGGGCGCCACACCGGCACGCCACATCCTGGCGCATGAGCGTGCCCGCTTCGTGGGCGAGGCGGTGGCGGTGGTTGCCGCCAGCAGCATGCAGCAGGCGCGCGATGCGGCCGAAGCCGTGGTCGTGGAGTACGAGGAACTGCCGATGGTCGTGACGCTCGCCGGCGCCACGGCAAGCGGTGCGCCGGTGATCTGCGACGACGCACCCGACAACATCGCCGCCGAAATGCGCCACGGCAACGCCAGTGCCGCCGACCAGGCCTTTGCCGGCGCTGCCCATGTGGTCAAGCTGGACATCACCAACCAGCGTCTGGCCGCCATCACGCTGGAGCCCCGCTCGGTGCTGGCGCTGGTGGACCCGGCCGACGGCCGCCTCACGATCCGCATGAGTTCGCAGATGCCCTCGGGCATCCGTAACTCCCTGGCCAACGACATCCTGGGCCTGCCGCGCGAACAGATCCGCGTCACCGTGGGCGACGTGGGCGGCGGTTTCGGCATGAAAGGCGCCATCCACCCCGAGGATGCCGTCACCGCCTGGTGCGCCTGGACGCTCAAGCGGCCGGTCAAGTGGATATCCGAGCGCAGCGAGGAGTTCCTGAGCAGCGCCACCGGGCGCGACACCGAAAGCCATGCCGAACTGGCACTCGACGCCACCGGCCGCATCCTGGCGCTACGGGTGCATGCCCATGCCAATGTGGGGGCGTATGCCACCGGGGTGGGCGTGGCGATCCCGCTGCTGGTCGGCCCCTGGGTGCAGACCGGCGTGTATGACATCCAGACCGTCGACTTTTATTTCAAGGCGGTGCTGACCAACACCGCACCCGTGGGCGCGTACCGTGGCGCCGGCCGGCCGGAGGCGATCCACATCATGGAGCGCCTGATGGACGAGGCGGCGCGCCAGACCGGCATGGATCGCATCGCGCTGCGCAGGCGCAATTTCATCCACCCCGAGCAGATGCCGTACAAGAACGCGATGCAGATGGTGTACGACAGCGGCCAGTTCGAGCATGTCATGAACCAGGGCCTGGCGCTCGCTGACTGGGACGGCTTCGCGGCCCGCGAGGCGGCGTCCCGGCAGCAGGGCAAGTGGCGCGGCCTGGGTATCGCCACCTTCCTGGAATGGACCGGAGGCAATGTGTTCGAGGAGCGCGTGACGGTGACGGTGCTGGCCGACGGCATCATCGAGGTGTTCGCCGCGGTCAACGGCATGGGCCAGGGCATCGCCACCTCGCTGGCGCAGCTGGCAGTCGACGTGTTCGACGTGCCGATCGAGCGCATCCGCGTGGTGCTGGGCGACACCGACCGTGGCGACGGATTCGGCAGTGCCGGTTCGCGCTCGATCTTCGCCGGTGGCTCGGCCGTGCGGGTCGGCTCGGAACGCGCCATCGACCACATGCGCACGCTTGCCGCAGACAAACTCGAAGCCGATGCGCAGGATATCGAATACAAGACCGGCCGGTTCGGGGTCAAGGGCACCGACCTGGGCATCGGCCTGTTCGAACTGGCCGCCGCGCAGGATGGCCAGCGCATTTTTCTGGAATCGACCAGTTCCGTTGCCGGCCCGACCTGGCCCAACGGCTGCCATATCTGCGAGGTCGAGCTCACGCCGCAGACCGGCGAGGTGGCGGTGGTGGCCTACGCATCGGTCAACGACGTCGGCCGGGTGATCAACCCGATGATCGTGGTCGGGCAGCTCGATGGTGGCGCCATCCAGGGCATCGGCCAGGCGCTGACCGAAGCCGTGGTCTACGACCCGGAATCCGGCCAGTTGCTGACCGGCAGCCTGATGGACTATGCCGCGCCGCGTGCCGACATCACGCCGCCCTTTCGCAATACCATGGACGAGTCGACCCCGTGCAAGAACAACCCGCTGGGTGTCAAGGGTGTCGGTGAGCTTGGCACCATCGGCGCCACACCCTGCGTGGTGAACGCGATCGCCGACGCGCTGGCGCGCAACGGCATGGCGGCGCGCACGCCGCTTCTGCAGATGCCGCTCACACCGGCGCGCCTGTGGACGGCGATGCAGCCGGGGCATTGAGCCGTTGGGGCCGCGACCCTGGCGCAAACTGCTGCGTGGTGGCCGCTACAACACGTCGCGCAGCCGCATCGTCGACCACTTCGAGGCGCTCCAGAAGCCCTCGGTGCCGGCCTCGCACCGCAGCAGCAGTTCCTGCAGCAGCGGTTGCATGGCCGTCGATGCGGGGTCGGCCAGCATCACGTAGCGTGGCTCGCTGTGGCCCGCGGCCGGGCTGATGCGGGCCACCCAGTCCAGCTTCAGCAAGGGTTCCAGAGCCGCCTCGATCCCCAGATGGCTGACCCGCGCCGCCGTCGCCAGCTCGCTCACCGTGCGGCCCTTCGCCGGCCCGTTGCGCGCCCGATGCAGGCTTTGCAGCGTCTCCAGCGCGAGTTGGAAGCGCCAGGCCGGCCCCAGTTCGCGCCGCCCCACGCCCGAACGCAGGCTGGGCAGATACGCGGTGATCACCGCCCCCAGCAACACGATCACCCAGGCCAGGTAGATCCACACCAGCAGGATCGGCACCGTGGCAAACGTGCCGTAGACCACCGAATAGGTCGGCACCTTGCCAAGATAGAGCGCCAACAGCTTTTTGGCCACGTCCATCGCGGTGGACACAAAGATCCCGCCGATCCAGGCATGGCTCCACTTCACGTGGGTGTTGGGCACGAAGTAGTACAGGGCTGCGGTTCCGCCGGCCAGCATCGCGTACTGGGTCACGTCCAGCAGCAGCGCCACGCCGCCCGCCGCAACGCCACCCATCAGTCCCTTGGAGGCCGAGGCCGCCAGCGAGGTCAGGGCCACACTGGAAGCCAGCAGCAGCGGGCCCAGTGTCATGGTGGACCAATACAGCACCACCCGATGGGCCAGTCGGCGCGGCTGGCGCACGCGCCAGATGCCATTGAGCGTCCGGTCGATCGTCAGCACCAACGCCAGCGCGGTGACGAACAGGATCACCAGGCCCAGGCTGCCAAGCCGGCTGGCCTGGCTCGCGAACTGGGTCAGGTAACCCAGCACCTGGCGCGCGATGTTGTCCGGCACCAGGCTCTCGACCAGCCAGTTCTGCAGGGCGCCCTGCAGCCGGCCGAACATCGGGAAGGCCGAAAATACGGCCAGTGCCACCGTCATCAGCGGCACCAGCGCGATGGTTGTCGTGAACGTGAGGCTGCTGGCCGTCACACCCAGGCGGTCGTCGCGAAAGCGCTTGCCCAGCGTATGCAGCGTGCTTTTCCACGGGATGGCGGCGAGTTCACGCGCGAAGGCGCGCAGATCCTGGGGTAAAGGCATGGCCGGTATGATGCCACTGCAATGCAAACACATGACGAGGCCGTGCGCCTGACCCGATTCCTGGCCGTGGGCAGCTTGCTGGGCTTGATCGTCCTGGGCCTGGCCTGGGAGTTGTGGCTGGCCCCGCTGCGGCCCGGTGGTTCCTGGCTGGCGCTCAAGGTGCTGCCCCTGTGCATCCCGCTGGCGGGCCTGCTCAAGAACCGCATGTACACCTACCGCTGGGTCAGCCTGATGGTGTGGCTGTATTTCACCGAAGGCGTGGTGCGCGCCTGGAGCGACCGGCCGCCCGGCGCCTGGCTGGCGCTGCTGGAGGTGGCGTTGTGCATCACCTTGTTCGCGGCCTGCGCCATGCATGTGCGCCTGCGTCTGCGCGACCCGGCCCGCCTGGCCGAGGCTGCCTGATGCGCGCCCTCATCGACGATCTGCTGGATGGCCTGCGCAACATCGTAGGCAACGCCCATGTGCTGACGCGCGACACGGCTGGCGGCAACGACCTTGGCGCCTGGGAGAACGACTGGCGCCGCCGCAGCCAGGGCCATGCGCTGGCGGTGGTGCAGCCGGCCAGCACCGGCGAAGTGGCTGCAGTCGTCGCGCTGTGTGGCGCCCGCCAGGACGCCACCGGCCTGAGCATGGTCGTGCAGGGTGGCAACACCGGCCTGGTGCTTGGCTCCACACCCGACACCTCGGGACGCCAGATCGTGCTGAGCCTGCGGCGCATGCAGGCGGTGCGCGCCATCGATGGCGCCAACCTGACCATCACGGTGGAGGCCGGCTGCGTGCTGCAAAAGCTGCAGGAGGCAGCGCTGCAGGCCGGCTACCTTTTTCCGCTCAGCCTCGCCGCCGAGGGGAGCTGCACCATCGGTGGCAACCTGGGCACCAACGCCGGCGGCACGCAGGTGGTGCGATACGGCAATACGCGCGACCTGTGCCTGGGGCTGGAGGTGGTGACTCCACAGGGGCAGATCTGGCACGGCCTGAGTGGCCTGCGCAAGGACAACACCGGCTACGACCTGCGCAACCTGATGATCGGCTCCGAAGGCACGCTGGGCATCATCACCGCTGCCACACTGAAACTGGTGCCGCTGCCGGCGGTGCAACTGACCGCCTGGGCGGCCGTGCCCTCGCTTGACGCCGCAGTGGCGCTGCTGGGCCTGGCGCAACGCCGTCTGTCGGCCGGGCTGACCGGTTTCGAGGTGATGGGCCAGTTCGCGCTGTCGCTGGTGGCCAGGCATTACCCGCAACCGAGCATCCCTCTGTACCAGACCACCCCCTGGTGTGTGCTGCTGGAGAACTCCGGACACGAGTCCGAGGCGCATGCCCGCGCACAGTTCGAGGCCCTGCTGGAGGCCGCGCTGGAGCAGTCTTGTGTCACCAATGCCGTGGTTGCGGAAAACCTGACCCAGGCGCGCCAGTTGTGGCAGATCCGGGAGAACATCCCGCTGGCGCAGGCGCAGGAGGGCCTGAACGTCAAGCACGACATCTCGATCCCGATCTCGCGCGTCCCGGAATTCGTGCGTGCGACCGATGCCCTGCTGCAGCAGCTGATCCCCGGTGTGCGCCTGGTGAACTTCGGCCACCTCGGCGACGGCAACCTGCATTACAACGTGCAGGCTCCGGAGGGCGCGGATGGCAGGGCCTTCCTGGCGCAGCACGAAGACGCGATCAACACACTGGTGTTCGATTCTGTCAGCCGCTTTGACGGTTCGATTTCCGCCGAACACGGCGTGGGCAGCCTGAAGGTCGACAAGCTTGTGCATTACAAGTCGCCGGTGGCGCTGGACATGATGCGTGCCATCAAACGCGCGCTGGACCCGACCAACCTGATGAACCCGGGCCGGGTGGTGCGGCCATGAAGGCGGTGGTGCGGCGCCAGAGTGGCGCGCGGCTCCAGCGGACGCAGTAAATCACCGTGCCGTGGCTTGTGGTAAGCGACCCAAGCAGTACCCGATGCGGCACTCCGTGCCGGGCCAACTCCGGATGCGAAAACTGCGTCGGATCCCTGGACTTGCGCACACCGCCATCCCGTAGCCCGCAAGAAGGAAACCCATGTTTGGAATCACACCCTCGGCGCGCCTGAGACCATCGCCCTATCACGAGGCCACACTGTCCGAAGGGGTCACCGCTTTCACCACCTACAACCAGATGCTGATGCCCACCAGCTACGGGCACCCCGAAGCGGAGTACTGGCGGCTGATCAACGGCGTGTCGCAGTGGGACGTGGCCGTGGAGCGCCAGGTGCAGCTGCAGGGCCCCGATGCCGCCCGGTTGGCGCAGATCCTGTGCACGCGCGACCTGTCGCGCTGCCAGGCCGGCCAGGGCAAATATGTGGCCGTGTGCAACCACGACGGGGTGCTGATCAACGACCCGATCCTGCTCAAGCTCGACGACGATCGCTACTGGTTGTCGATCGCCGATTCGAACATCTGGTTCTGGGCCCGAGCGATAGCCGCCGAGCGTGGCCTGAAGGTGACGGTGAGCGAACCCGACGTGTCGCCCCTGGCAGTGCAGGGTCCCAGGGGCGAGGATGTGGTAGCCGCCATTTTTGGCGACTGGGTGCGCGCGCTCAAGTACTTCTGGTTCAAGCAGACCTCGATTGCCGGCATCCCGGTGGCGGTGGCCCGCTCCGGCTGGTCCAAGCAGGGCGGTTTCGAGCTTTACCTGATGGACGGCTCCCGCGGTACCGAGTTGTGGAACATCGTGCGCGAGGCCGGCAAACCCTGGGACAT
>JANOUM010000805.1:0-3051 GCA_031416855.1 Rhodoferax sp.
GACATACTCGGCAATCACCGTGCCCTTGACGATCGTGTTCATGCCGTTGCCGATTCCGTACAGCAGCACAAACACGATCGCCAGCACAGCGCCGAGGCCTGCACTGTAGGCAACCACCCAGTGCGCGCCCAGCAGGGCCAGCAACCCCAAGGGCAACAGGCAGGGGATCACGCGATTGGCCAGGTGCACGTCAAAGTGCTGCTCGAAGAAGTACAGCAGCGCGCGGCCCACCACCTGGATCACGCCGATGCTGGCGGGTACCGCGATCACCCAGGTCTCCGGCATGCCGTGTTCACGCAACATGCTCACCATGTGGGGAGGCATCGCGGCGGTCACCGCCATCACCAGGACCACAAAGACACCGATCAGCAGAAACGGCGCACTGCGGAGGTGGCGCGAGATGTCGGTCGCAGCTACCAGTGCACCAACCGGGTGACGGCCTGCCGGTGCACCGCGCAACAAACACCAGTGCAAAGGCACGCAAACCAGAAACTGCAGGGCCGCGAGACACCACAGTGCCTGGCGCCACCCATAAGCCGATATCAGCCAGGCGGTCAGTGGAATGAACACCGTACTGGCCAGGCCGCCGAGAAATGTCATGGTGATGATGCCGCGCCGAAAGTTGTCCGGGAAACGTCGCGTCACCACGGCAAACACGGGGGCATACAGGGTGGACGCCATGCCGACGCCCAACAAGATCCACACCAGGTAAAACATCCACAGGCTGTCCACGAAGCCATGCAGCAACAAGCTCGTGCCCAACAGCAATGAGCCACCCGCCATCACCACGCGCTCATGCCCGCGGTCGATCCAACGCCCGACCGGATAGGCACAGAATCCTTCGGCCAGCAGGGCCAGGCTGAAGGCCACCGATGTCTGGGCGCGGTCCAGGCCCAGTTCACGCTCGATCGGCTCGACCAGCAGGGCGAAGGAGTAGAACACGCTGCCCCAGGTGATCAGCTGCGCCAGCGACAACCAGAGGATCAGGCGCTGGTCGAGATGCTGGGGACGGGTCATCGCCGAATTATGGCGATCGGCACCGACGCTCCTGTGGCGCATCAGCGGGGCGGGCGCCATGTGGAGCTTGCGGACTGGCGCGGTCCCGGTTGCGCGTGCATGCAAGGCCGGACTGCCTTACACCACACCGGCGGCCCGTAGCGCAGCTACGGCACCGGCGTCCAGCCCCAATTCGGCCAGTATCTCGTCGCTATGTTCACCCAGGGCCGGAGGCGGTCGGCGCAGAACTGGCGGCGTGTCCACCAGCCGCATCGGGCTGGCCACGCTGCGCACCGCCAGAATTCCGTCACGTTCCACCACAGCGGGCGCACGCGCCTGGCTGACGGCCAGGCCGCGTGCCCGGACCTGCGGATCGTCGAAGGCCTGCCCGATGTGGCTGATCGGCCCGCACGGCACGGCCTTGTTTTCAAGTAGCGAAATCCAGGCCGCCGTCGTGCGCGTGCGCGTGACATCTTCCATCAGGGGTATCAGGGCCGCGCGGTGGGTGACGCGACCCGCCATGCCCTTGAAACGCGGATCCTGGCTCCATTCGGGTCTGCCGGCCGCCTCGCAGAAGCGGCTGAACTGGCCGTCGTTGCCGATCGCCAGCAGCATCGAGCCGTCCAGCGTGGGGAAGTCCTGGTACGGGGCCAGGCTCGGGTGGCTGTTGCCCTGGCGCTGCGGCACCTTGCCGGTGTTGAGAAAACCGCTCGCCTGGTTGGCCAGGATCGCCATCCCCACGTCGAGCAGGGCCATGTCGATCTGCTGGCCCGCGCCGGTGCGGTTGCGCACCTCGAGCGCCGCCAGAATCGCAGTCGCAGCAAAGGTACCGGTAAACAGGTCGGTCAGCGCCACACCAACGCGCTGCGGGCCGCCCCCAGGCGTCCCGTCTGCGCGGCCGGTGATGCTCATCATGCCGCTCATGGCCTGGATCATGAGGTCGTATCCGGCACGTTCCGCGTAGGGCCCGGTCTGGCCGAACCCGGTGATCGAGCAGTAGATCAGGCGCGAGTTGAGGGTCTTCAGGCTCGCGTAGTCCAGCCCGTAAGCGGCAAGCCCGCCGACCTTGAAGTTTTCCACCAGCACGTCGCTTTGCATTGCCAGCTGACGCACCAGGGCCTGCCCCTGCGGGTCGGCCAGGTTCAGCGTGATTGCACGCTTGTTGCGGTTGGTACAGGTGAAATAGCTCGCCTGGTCGGTATCCTTGCCTTGCGCATCCTGCATGAAAGGCGGCCCCCAGTGGCGCGTGTCGTCGCCCTCACCAGGGCGCTCCACCTTGATAACATCGGCCCCCAAGTCGGCCAGCATCTGGGTGCACCAGGGCCCAGCCAGCACTCGGGACAGGTCCAGGACCTTGATGTGGGCAAGCGCTCCGGGCGCGCCCGACAGGGGTTGGGTGGTCATTTCGATGGCTCCGATGGGCGGGGGTCAGGTCTTGCGCGACTAGTTCGCAAACGCCGCAATGCCGGTCTGCGCACGGCCCAGGATCAGGGCATGGATGTCATGGGTCCCCTCATAGGTGTTCACCACCTCCAGGTTCACCAGGTGGCGCGCCACGCCGAACTCGTCGGAGATCCCGTTCCCGCCCATCATGTCACGCGCCAGGCGGGCGATGTCCAGTGCCTTGCCGCAGGAATTGCGCTTGAGGATGGAAGTTATCTCGACCGATGCGGTGCCCGCGTCCTTCATGCGGCCCAGGCGCAGACAGCCTTGCAGGCCGAGCGCGATCTCGGTCTGCATGTCGGCGAGCTTCTTCTGGATCAGCTGGTTGGCGGCCAGCGGGCGCCCAAACTGCTTGCGATCCAGCGTGTACTGGCGCGCGCGCAACCAGCAGTCTTCGGCCGCGCCCAGTGCGCCCCAGGCGATGCCGTAACGTGCCGAGTTCAGGCAGGTGAACGGGCCCTTCAGACCCTGCACCTCCGGGAAGGCGTTTTCCTCGGGGCAGAACACGCCGTCCATGACGATTTCACCGGTGATCGAGGCGCGCAGGCCGACCTTGCCGTGGATCGCTGGCGCACTCAGCCCGGCCATGCCTTTTTCGAGCACGAAGCCCCG
>JANOUM010000806.1:0-2160 GCA_031416855.1 Rhodoferax sp.
CGGGGTTGCCGACCAGCTGGGTGGCGTTGAACAGCAGGGTGTAGCCATCCTTGGGCGCACGCGCCACGAACTCGGTGCCGATGTTGCCGCCCGCCCCGCCCCGGTTGTCGATCACGATCGGCTGCCCCAGCCCGGGCGCCATACGTGCGATCACGGTGCGGGCAACGCCATCCACGCCGGAACCTGCGGGAAACGGTACCACCACCCGGATCGGCCCGGTGGGGTAGGCCTGTGCCTGGAGGCCCGGCACAACGCCGGCAAGAAGGACGCAAAGGAAGGTGCAGCGCAGGGCGCGCGTGGCAGTGAATGTCATGGCGGTCTCGGTGATGGAATACGGGCGGTGGGCTTCTATATCGTACCCACTGACCACGCTGCCCGGGCCCGTGTTGCGCCTGGTTATTTCATAGAATGCAATTCATGCGCACACAGGCCGACGCACCCCTCGACGTCACCCGCTCCCTGCGCAGGGCGGTGGTGCTGCTCCGGCTGCTGTCGACGCACAGCCAGATCGGCTGGCGGCTGAGTGATCTGGCCAGCCAGGCGCAACTCGATCCCGCCACCGTCCATCGCCTGCTGGCCGGCCTGTGCGACGAGCGTCTCGCCACCCGCGTGCCGGGAACCCTGCGCTACACACTGGGTCCGCTGGCCTTCGAGCTCGGCATCGCCGCCGAGCCGTATTTCAACCTCGATCGCGCGGCTGGACTCCGGCTGGCGGCGCTGGCGACGGAACTGGGCGGCACGCTCTACCTGAAGGTCCGCAGCGGGGCCGATTCGGTATGTATCGCCCGCCATGACGGGTCGCACACGGTGCTGGCACTGTTGCTCGAAGTCGGTGGGCGCCGTCCGTTGTGCCTCACGGCCGGGGGGGTGGCGATGCTGGTCCGGTTGCCGCGTGCGCAGCAGCAAGACATCGAGCGCCAGAACCGCGACGCGATGGCGCGCCACAGCGATACCCGCTGGCCCGGCGTGCGCCGGATGTTGCGCCGCTCCAGGCAGTGCGGCTTCGGCCTGAACCTGGGCGATATCGTGCCCGGTATCTGCACCGTCAGCGTCGCGTTGCTGTCAGCCAGCCAGGCCCCGGTGGCATCGCTGGGGCTGGCACTTGCGACAGGCAACCTGTCGGAGTCGCACGCCGCTGAGCTGGCATCGGTGTTGGGCGCCGAGGCCATGCAGCTGCAACAGCAGCTCGCCCGGTTTCGATTTTGACGGGCGAATACCCTTAGGGCGGAAAAAGCCCGCTCACTGCTGGCTAGCGTCGTCGAACAGGCCCGGGCCGTTGAACCTGGCGTGTTCGATCTGCAACAGGCGCAGCTTGGTGGCAAGTCCGCCATTGGCCGAAAAACCGCCGGCACGCCCACCCGCCGCCAGCACCCGGTGGCACGGCACCACCGGCGCGAACGGGTTGTGGCCAAGGGCCTGCCCGACCGCCCGGGCCAGCGCCGGATCACCCAACTGCCGGGCCATGTCGCCATAGGTGCGCGTCTCGCCAGGCGCGATGCCGCGTGCCAATGCGTAGACGCGCTGGTGGAACGCGGGCACGCAACGCATGTCGAGCACGATGTGCGACAGGTCGGCCGGTGCCTGCGGCTCCCCGCGCAACAAGGCGGCGACGGCGCCCATCGCGTCCTGCACCGCGGTCGGTGGCGCAGTTTCTGCAAACTGCGGAAAACGGCGTTGCATGCGATGGCGGGTCTGCCCCTGGTCGGCTTCCGGCAGCTGTACACCGATCAGCCCCTCGGCGCCCCAGGCGATCGCGCAATGGCCGATCGCCGTTTCGAACAATGCAAACCCGGTGCCGGTCATGGTGTCGCCGCCCTGCTGGCCGTGGCGGTGCTGGCGCACGCCTGTGCAAACGGATGCCGGCAGCGTGCGGCCGCCAGCGCAAGGGTGCGGCCCGCTTCTCCATGGCCGTCGCTCATCATTCAACCTCCGTGCTGCGCACTGCGGGGCGAGCTCAGCTTCACCTTGTCCTTGTACGACTCCCCGGTGCAGAGGATGCCACCATGCGACCAGACCGGTGTGCCCATCCACTTCCACTCCTCGACCACGTCCGGAACGGCCTGCTGGATCAGCTTGCGCACGATGGCGAGGGTTTCGCCCCGCCAGTCGCCCAGTTCCAGGATTTTTTGAGTGATGCGCTTCGCCGCCGGCAGACCCTGG
>JANOUM010000807.1:0-2215 GCA_031416855.1 Rhodoferax sp.
ATGCAGGCGCTCGCTGACGCCCAGATCGCGCGCCAGCCCTTGCAGATAGCCCCAATCGTCGCCGATGCCGACGATCGCGTAGCGCACGTCCAGGCCCCGCTGCAGGAGCCCCGGCAATGCGCGGATGACCTGATCGAAGCCCTTGCGGCGCTGCAGACGGCCCACCGACAGCACCAGCTTCTGCCCTGGCCGCAGGCCGATGCTGGCATGCAGATCGTCGAATGGCAGACCAGGGCGGTAGCGTGCCACGTCCACCGTCGGGTAGGTCATCACAATCTGCTCCGGCCGCACGCCGATGAGCGAGATCAGCGTGTCGCGGGTGAAGTCGCTGTTGGTCAGGATATGGTCCGCACGCCGCAAGGCAAAGCACATGGCCTGAAACTTCCGGCCACGACCCCAGCCCGTGAGTTCCTCGCCGTGCGCGTAGATCAGCACCTTGCATCCTCGCAAGCGGCCCACGACCCAGGCGATGATCCCTTCGGGCAGCGCCCGACCCCCGAATACGGCGACGAACCGGTGCGTGAATGCCAGCCGCAGCGACCGCCCCAGCAGTCGGGTGTACATAAACAAGGACTCTGGCCGCAACCAGGGGCTACGCTTGAGAACCAGACGGTGCACCGTGTTGGGATGATCGCCGTCGAATACCGCGTCACCAGGCACGGCGGCAGTCACGATATGCACCGACTTGCCGCCCAGGCGGCGGAAATCGTCATCGAATGAAACCGCCGTTCCGCCCTTGGTGGGCAGAAACAGTTCGGTGATCATCAAGAGGGGCGGTGTTCGTGCTTCGTCCACTGATTCGTTCCGGCTCGGCGGCAATCGCCTGCCAATGCTATACGCTGAGTCGACAGTGCAACCAAGGGGGGGGCAGACCTCATCTGGCTGAACTACTTGGCTGAACTACTTGGCATCTTGGCCAGAGAAACGCCGAAGAGCCGCAAGACCAGGGCGCAGACTACCACCAGCCCTGTCAACGACATCACTTTCCAGGGTCGGCCGCTGTGCCGCCAGCGTAGCCAGAAATAGGTGGCACGATCAGCGAGCCCCGTGAACAGCCAGTGCGGATCGCGGGCCAGCAGGATGCGACTCAACTCCCACGTGGAGAGGAAACGCAGATCCCGATGGCGGCTGAGGGCTTCGTGGTAGAGCCTGTCCAGTTCGCGCACGCCGTGCTGGCGTGTCTGGGGGTCGCCAATGAAGTTGTCGCGGTGATTCTCCAGCAGACAGGGCCGCCCTTCGGTCGCAGCACGGTCCAGAGCGCGCAAGGCATAGGCTGCGTCACGGCCACGCGCAGGTTCGAAATAGTCTGTACGCACAAGGCATACGAGTCTGCCAGACCGATCGCCATTGGCAATGGGCCCCTCATCGCCGCCCGGCAGCCCGCCCTTGTTGCGGCGCGTGTACCGCCAACCCGGTGTGACGACACACTCGATCCCGTGGTCCGCCCAGGCCCGTTCGACATCGCGCGTCCAGACGAACGTAGGCGGCACCACCACCTTGGGTTGCACGCGCAAGATCCGCGCATACGTCTGAACCTCTTCCGCGACGGCAGCCTGGATGGCCCAGGTGGCATGCTGTTTCGATGGCAAGCCCGAGGCATCGACCCAGCGGCTTTGCAGGTGCGACGGCAAGCCCTCGGTCGCCGCGGGAACGGGCTGCGCAAGCCAATCCCTGACCCGTGCGTCGTCGCTGTTCATCAGCGCGTGCGGCCAGTAATGCTCCAGCCCATGCAGCTGCAGGGCGAACACGCCTTGGGACTGCCCTGCCATCAAGGCCGAAAGCACGGGCGCCAGCAGGGGGTCGTCGAGGCAGATCCGTCGGTAGGGACCGCCGGCCTGGATGGCCGGTCCGTCCGGCACCGCAAGCACCAGCGCGAGGTTGAGCGTGGGTGCGCGCCCGGTGGCGTCGCGATGGTGGCCCAGCACCTCCGCGATCTCTCGCAACGCAGCGGCCTGTGCCAGCGGGCCGGCGCCCCAATCGTCGCTCTCCAAGATCAGGATCGGGCATTTGAACACCGGGTCGCGCCACAGGCGCCACAGGTCGCGGCGATACACGGCGATGACGAGACCGTTGACCGCCACCCACAGCAGCAGCAGCGCCCCGAAACCGGCCATGGAGCTCAGCATGAATGGAGCTTCATGGCCGCGTCGGATTCACCGTTGCGCCGCCTCTCAAGCAAATGTGGCTTTGCCACTTTGCTTGACCCCCGCGGGGG
>JANOUM010000808.1:0-2435 GCA_031416855.1 Rhodoferax sp.
CCCGCCGAACGAGGCCCGGCGTCTGCGTGCCTTGCTCGCGCTGCGGATTCTCGACACGCCGCCCGAGGAGCGCTTTGACCGCATCACCCGCATGGTGGCCCAGCTTTTCGATGTCCCGATGTCGGCCATTTCGCTGATCGACGCCAATCGCCAGTGGTTCAAGTCTCGCCAGGGTCTGGATGTCAGCGAAACATCCCGCTCAGCCTCCTTCTGTGGGCACGCCATTCTGGAGCCAGGCGTGTTTCATGTCGCAGATGCCTTGCAGGACGAACGCTTTGTCGACAACCCGTTGGTGACGGGCGATCCCAATATCCGGTTCTACGCCGGCGTACCGTTGCACGCATCCGGCGGCGAGGCAGTGGGAACCCTGTGCCTGCTTGATACCAAGCCACGCGAATTCAGTGATGCGGACCGGGCGCTGCTGGACGAACTTGCGCGCTGGGCGCAGGATGCGCTCGCGGTGACCGCGCGCGCGGCCGGCCCCAAAGAAAAACTGCGGCCGTGGCTCGGGGTTGTGGTCACCGTGCTGGTGGTTGGAATGTTCGAGCTCCTGTCATCACACCTTGACTACCTTCCGAGTCCAACCGCAACGCTGCTTCTCGCCGTCGTGTTCACTGCCTCTTATGGCGGAATCGCGGCCGGGCTGGTCAGTGCACTGATCGCGTGCGTCTATTTCGCGCATTTTTTCTCGATTCCGGGGCAGCCGTTCCACTATACGAGTGACGACCTGACCCGGGTTCTGTCCTGGGCGGCGGCGACACCGGCCATCGTCGTCATGACCGGACTGCTGCGGCGCCGATCAGAGCGGCTGGTCGAGGCAAAAATGAGCGACGCCATCACCGCCGCGCGTTTGGCCGAAGTCACGGCAACCAGTGCCGAACTGCGCAAGTCGCATGAGCAACTGCGCCTCGTCACTGAAAACGCCCCCATGTTCGTCGCTTTTTATGACGAGGCAATACGCTGCCGCTATGCCAACCAGTCCTATGCCCGGTGGCTCGGCCTGGATTTGCAGGAAATGCTGGGCAAGCACGCCCGTGACATTTTCGCTGGCCAGGATATGTCAGAGTCTTACTTAGAAAGTACACATACCCGTGTTTTTGCCGGCGAACGGATTGACCGCCAGCGTGAGCACCGCCACGCGGATGGGCGGGTCAGCCATCTGGCCCTGAGCCTGGTGCCGCAATTCACCGGCGCTGGGCGTGTGTCGGGTTTTTACACCTTCATCAGCGACATCACTGAACTGAAAACGGCAACCCTGGAGAACAGCCGCGCCAGGGAGCGTCTTGCGCTCGCGCTGGAAGGGTCCAACCTGTGCCTGTGGGACTGGAACCTTGAAGACAACACGGTGTACCTGGACAGCACCTGGTCGCGCATGCTCGGAGACGCAGAGCCGCATGAAACCGTTATCAGCGGCCTGGCGCTGTTTGACCTGGTTCACCCTGATGACAAGGAACTGATTTACGCACACTGGCTGTCGGTGTTCAAGGGCGAGACTGAGTTCTACACGGTAGAGCACCGCGTCATGACCCGCAGCGGTGAGTGGCTCTGGATCGCCAGCCTGGGCAAGGTGGTCCAGCGGACCGCAGACAACAAAACCTTCCGCATGACCGGCACCAATGCCAATATCACCGAGCGCAAGCGGGCCGAAGCGCGCATCGAAATCCTGGCCACCACCGACCCTTTGACCCTGCTGCCCAACCGGCGGGTGCTGGAGGACCGCCTGGCCCACGGCATGGTCATGGCCGGGCGCAACAACAATTCGGCTTTTGCCCTCCTGTTCATCGACCTGGACCGGTTCAAGAATGTCAACGATTCCCTGGGGCATGGCGTGGGGGACCAGTTGCTGAAGCTGGCCGCCCAGCGCATCAGCGACGCAACCCGCAAGGGCGACACGGTCGCGCGCCTCGGGGGCGACGAATTCGCGGTGGTGCTGGAGCGCATGCACAAGCCCGAAGACGCAGGGCATGTGGCGCAGAAGATCATTGACGCACTGGCCGCGCCCTATTTCATCGACGGGCACACGCTGAACATTTCCTGCAGCATTGGCATCAGCGTGTTTCCGGCGGACGCCAGTGATGCGGTCGCCCTGCTGCGCAACGCCGACCTGGCCATGTACGCCGCCAAGGAACATGGCCGGCACGGCTACCAGTATTTTTCGTCCTCGATGAACGTCCAGGCGCTCGAACGGATCACCCTGGAGGGGGCTTTGCGCGAGGCGCTGGCGCTCGGGCAGTTCGAGCTCCATTACCAGCCAAAATTCAGTTTTCAAACCGGCCGGCTGACGGGTGCAGAGGCCCTGCTGCGCTGGCGCCATCCCCGGCACGGGCTGATATCCCCGTCACGCTTCGTCCCGATTGCCGAAGCGAACCGCATGATCATCCCGATCGGCGACTGGGCCTTGCGCAGCGCCTGCGCCCAACTCGTGCAATGGCAAC
>JANOUM010000809.1:0-3250 GCA_031416855.1 Rhodoferax sp.
CCACCCCAGGGGCCACGACGGTTCTTCGTGGGTTGCCCTGGGCGTCGTACTCCAGCTTGACAACCGGGGGTGGAGACCCGGGCGGCGGCAGGATCTGCGCGTGGCACGCCACGGCCGCAAGCAGCGTCGTAAAGGCTGAAACCAGAACAGGGCAACGGTGCTTCATGACGCTCACTCCCTGCCGGTGATGAGTTGAACCCGCCCCAACGCGTCGATGTCGCGTAGCAGTTTGCGGCGCAGGCTGCCGGATGGATCGGCAAAATTTGCCTCCTTGCGGTTGCCCATGTTGTCCAGCACATAGCTGACGCTGTTGCCCAGGTTGTCGCTGGCCTTGACCAAGCGTTGGGCATCGTCGTATTCGTGAAACACCCAGCTGGCGTCTGGTTGCGTCACCTGCCGGATCAAGCCGGTTGGCCAGTAGCTGTAAAGCGTGGCCTGCCCCCCCACGTTCACACTCGTCATGCGCTGCCGAGCGTCGTAGGTGTAGCGCGTGACGACGCCGTTAGCGTCTTGCGTTTCCAGCAGCTGGCCCAGCTTGTCGTACAGCGTGTAGCGCGTCACCTGGCCCACGGCGTTGGTGACTTGCTTCAGGTCGCCGCGGGTGTAACCGATGGCATTGGGGTCGGTGCCGGTGAAATTGGTGCTGGGGTAGTACTCGTAGGTAGTGATGTCGTTGATGTCGGTGCGCGGGCCGTCGTGTGTGAGGACTTGGCCGAATTCGTTATAGGTCCAGCGTTGTTCGCGGGCGGGGATGCCAGACTGCAACGGGGCGGTAAAACCAAGGGCACCATCGATGTCGGTGGTGGCTTGTTCGACTTGGCGACAAAGGACGGCGATGGGGCTGGTGTCGGGAAGCTTGGCGCTGGCCGGCGCGCAACTGGCGGCAGCGTTGCCGTTGAAGGGGTCGGGTTGGCCGTTGTAGACGCGCACGATTTTCCTGCCTGGTAGGGTCGTTTCAGTCGGCATGCGCCAGTCGGGGTGCCAGCGGGTTGAGATTTGGCGCGCTCCATTCGGCAAAGGAGCAGCGGTGGCAATCACGCTATCGCAGTTCAGGCCAGTGGCTAGGCCTTCGACGCGTGCTACCTCAAGATTCCGGCTGTCGAAAGCAAAACACGTTCGATTGCCATTGAAGTCATCAACTCGAGTTGTATTGCCCCGTGAGTCGTAAGCCAGGACGCTCAATGAGGCGGCACATCCGGCGCCTGCGGCTTGCGACTGGCTGCTCATTAGGCCTAATCCTTCTATCGGCAGCAGACCGACAATACTCTTTGTTCCTGTCGGACCAGTGACTTCCGCAGAAGCACTTCCATACAAGACCTGCGTCGAGCCAGCCCCGCCCGGTCCCTGCGCCCGCGTCGCTCGGCCCAATGTGTCGTATGTCCAACTGGAAATCAAAGCCTCTGCCTCGTCAACCAGCGCTGTAAGCGCAAAAGTGTGAGCCAGATCGGCGTATAGATAGCGGCGACGACTGCCGTCGCTATAGTTGACTGAAGAGAGCCGAGAGATCGATATGAAAGGGCTTTCGTAGCCGTAGCCAAGCTGCGCCGAATTTGGCAGTGTCAGCCTGCTGAGCATGCCGCGCCCGTCATAGGTAAGACCTAACTTCCGCCCTTTCCAATCCGTTACTGTTGCGAGTCGGGAAGGAATGGCGTAAGTCATCGTTACGCTTTGCCCCAACGCATTTGTGGTGGTAGATAACCTGCCGCTAGCGTCAAAGACATCCAGTGTTCCACTGGGGTGCCTCAGTTGCCACGCATTGCCAAGCTGCACCAGTTGGTGGCGGTCAACGGGGCTTGCTTTCCACAAACCGCCGACTTTACTGAAAATTGTTACGCGGCGATCATCTGCTACAAATGCCGCAACTTGATCGTTCAGAACATTGAGTCTGCGACCGAACGAGTGCGACCATCCAATTGGCGTTGAACCAGCACTACTGCTGAGGCTGTTGTAGTACCGGCGAAAGTCGACCGCACCATTGGGATCAAGGAAGTCAATCTCGTTCTCAAACACGTTTCCGGTGGAGATGTCGATTGGGTCTCCCCTTCGAGGAGACGACGGCTCGTTGCAGCTAGAGTCACCGACGAAGTTCTCAGAAAAGATGGTTTGGATCCCCTTTCCTTGAACATATGAAGTGCCGCTCGGACGCAGGTCAATAAGAAACTTTTGCTTGTAATCTGGTACTCCAGATCGGCTCATCATGAGTAGAGCCATTCGACCTGATGCTGCTAATGCACCTGAAATGCTCTCCTCAAGTGTCGAAGTACATCCGAGCTCATAGTTTCCTGGGCCGGCATTGTAGGTCCAGTGCAAACCATAATTTGGTTCAGAGATTACGCCGTTTAGGTAGCAGACCGCTTGATAGATACCCCAGCGAGCCGTGGTTACCGTGTAGCTTGTCGGTTGTTGATAAAACTTCTCATACGCGGCATCGCCAGCCTGTGTAGAAACCAGCACTTCGGCGGACGCAGTTTCGGCAGTGAAGAGCACCGCTAGAAAAAGCAGCCCATGGCGCCAGAGCCGCCTCGTGTGTGCAGTTTGGTGGGTGTGCCAGCCGACCGGCCTAACGGCAAAAGCCCTTGGTCTGTCAATGGACAATCGGTCGACCAGTTCGCTGATTGCCGCGGAGAAAGATTCGGACGGCGCGAGACGGCCACTTTTGAAAAATTCCGCGGATCCCTGGATTACTGTGGCTTCAGCAACGACAACAGCGAACATGTGACGTCTCCATTGGCTGGCGGGACCGGCGCGACATCTCGCGTCTCTGGTCTCAAATTCGCATTCAAGTGTCTGCCGGTTGGTTGAGATGCGTCAACCTGTAAGGCTAACATTGCCGCCATGCGTTGGCATTGACGACGCACTAGCGTAGCCGCCGCTACGCTGCAGGCGTGCCAGCGTTGGAAGGTGCAGTCGCGCTCGGAGTCGCCTTTCGCACTTGTGAATCGCCAATCTTGCGCAAACACTCGGCCACCAGGGGCATCTTCTCCGAACAGCGTGCCCAGGCGCCCTTGCGCCAAGGCATTGGCCTCTCGCAGGTGCGCGCCCGGCCTATCCCCTGGGAAGTTTTCCCTTTCAAGACTGCCCCACCACCGAAGCCGTGGCCATCAGCTCATGAAACAGCGCCATCGACACCTGCCCCGACACCGCATACGGGTCCAGCGTCGGCCGCTCTGAATACTTCAGTAGCAGCCCCGGGTTCAGGCGACCCATGTTGACCTGGCCCATCGACCAGCCGGCAAAACGGCGTTCGCTG
>JANOUM010000810.1:0-2414 GCA_031416855.1 Rhodoferax sp.
TACCTCAGCACCATCATGCCCACGGGTGTGGGCAAGGCGCAGGCTAAGGAACAAGCCATCGTGGTTCGGGTCATCGAGTACACGATGCCGGGCCTGCCAGACGCGCAGCCCAGTTACAGACTGCTGACGTCCATGCTGGACTCTCATGAGGCGCCGGCACTGGAGCTGGCAGCGCTGTACCACGAGAGGTGGCAAGTCGAAGAAGTGTTCGACGAGCTGAAGACGCACCTGCTGCGAAGCCGGCGCGTGTTGCGCAGCAAGAGGCCTGAGCTGGTGCGCCAAGAGTTCTATGGCTGGGTACTGGCGCACTACGCGGTGCGCTGGCTGCTGCACGAGGGTGCCACACGACACCACATGCCGCACGACAAGTTGTCGTTTGCCAGTCACATCCAGCTGCTGCGCCGCGAACAGCCCCAGTCAGGGGCCTTTCCCCCCAGAGCGTCCCAGACTGCGAAAGTGGGCGTGGGACAGAGTGCTGCAAGAAAGCGCGCGACTCAAATCAAGGCAGACGAAAAACAGACGAAATCCACGCATGGTGAAGCGGCGAAACTCCGCGTACAAGCCGCATGACCGAGGGGCAAAGAGGCACGAACCCATTGACTGCACGCCAACGATGACGCGGTCCCAGCCACAGCCTGCGGGAAGCGCTACCGGCAAGCAGACCATGTGGACGCCGGCTCAGCCAGGAGGACACTATCTTTTTTAAACTACGAGTATTGAGACCTGACCCCAGCCCCGGCCAGCAGGCGCAGGCCGTTGCCCACCACCAGCAGGCTGGCCCCCATATCGGCGAACACCGCCATCCACATGGTGGCCGTGCCGAAGACCGCCAGCACCAGGAACACGCTCTTGATTCCCAGAGCCAGGGTGATGTTCTGCCACAGGATGGCGTGGGTGCGCCGCGACAGGCGCACGGTTTCCGCCACCCGGGTCAGGTTGTCGTTCATGATGACGACGTCGGCCGCTTCCATGGCGGTGTCGGTCCCTGCGCCGCCCATCGCGAATCCGATGTCGGCCTGCGCCAGGGCCGGCGCATCATTGATGCCGTCACCCACCATGCCGGTTAGGCCATACCGCTTCTGCAGGTCGCGGATGGCGTCGAGCTTGGCCTCGGGCAGCAGGTCGCCACGGGCATCCACGATACCTGCCTGCAACGCGATGGCCTGCGCTGTGGCGGTGTTGTCACCGGTCAGCATCACGACCTCGACGCCCAGGGCATGCAGGTCGGCAATCGCCTGCCGGGAGCTTTCCTTGATCGTGTCCGCAACCGCAAAAAACGCCAGCACACTCGCATCGTTGGAGAGCAGGGTCAAGCTTCGACCCTGCAACTCGTGCACCTTCAGTTCCGCTTCGAGCGCCGGGCTGCAGACCCCGATCTCGTGCACCGCCCGGTGGTTGCCAAGCAACATGCACTGCCCGTCGATGGTTCCTTCGACGCCGCGGCCGGGCAGTGCCTTGAAGTCCTGCACTTCGGCGCTGTCGGCCTTCAGGCTGGCCGCAATTGCCTTGGAGACCGGGTGGTCCGAGCGCGTGGCCAGGCTGGCGGCGGCGCGCCGCACCCACGCTTCGTCCGCACCCGGCAGCGCCTTCCACTCCACCAGCCGGGGTTTGCCTTCAGTGATCGTTCCTGTCTTGTCCAAAGCAACCGCCTTGAGCAGCCGTGCGTCTTCCAGAAAGGCACCGCCCTTGATCAGGATGCCGCGCCGCGCCGCCGCCGACAAGCCGCTGACCACCGTCACCGGCGTCGAGATGACCAGCGCGCACGGGCACGCGATGACCAGCAGCACCAGCGCCTTGTAGATCGACTCCAGCCAGTTAATGCCCATCAGCAGTGGCGTCAGCGCCGCTACCGCCACGGCAATGGCGAATACCGCGGGCGTGTAGATCGCAGCGAACTTGTCGACGAAGCGCTGCGTGGGCGCACGTGTACCCTGCGCCTGTTCCACTGCTTGGATGATGCGTGCCAGCGTCGTGTTGGCGGTCGTGGCGGTGACACGTACTTCCAGTTCACCGGTCTGGTTGATCGTGCCGGCAAAAACCGGGTCGCCGGGCGCCTTGTCCGCCGGGATACTCTCGCCCGTGATGGGGGCCTGGTCGATGGCTCCGTTGCCCTGGGTGACGATGCCATCCATGGCGACGCGTTCGCCCGGCTTGACGCGCAAAACCGCACCAATGGCCACGGACTTCACCGGCGTCGACGCCCAGGAGCCGTCCGGCTGGAGGACCAAGGCGTTGTCCGGCGTCAGCGCCAGCAGTCCCTGGATGGCATTGCGCGCGCGGTCCACCGCCTTGGCCTCGATCAGTTCGGCAATCCCGTACAAGGCCATCACCATCGCGGCTTCGGGCCATTGGCCGATCAGGAATGCGCCTGTGACAGCCACTGCCATCAGCGCATTGATATTGAGGCGGGCCCG
>JANOUM010000811.1:0-2325 GCA_031416855.1 Rhodoferax sp.
CGCGAATCTTCTGCCAATAGACGATGATCACCGCCAGGATGGCACCGGTCTGGATCGCGATGTCGAACACCTTGCCCTTGGCATCGTCCAGGCCGAGCAATGCACCGGCAAGGATCAGGTGGCCGGTGCTCGAGATGGGCAGAAACTCGGTCAGCCCTTCAACGATGCCCATCACGGCCGCTTTGGCCAGCAAAACAAAGTCCACGCAATCCCCCTCAGAACCCTGGATTATCGGTGTTGGCCCAGCGCGCCGAACACGCACCAGGATCAGGTCGGCGGGGCAGTCGGCGCAGCGGCATAAAGGAAGGAGGCCGAAGGCCGGGGGGACAGCCGCGGAGCCGAGTGCCGCGCCGGACTGATCCCGCCAATGGCTTCACTACTCGTACCGCAGGGCCTGGATCGGCAGAAGCTTGGAGGCGCGGTGTGCGGGATAAAAACCGAACAACACACCGACAAAGCCGGAGAACCCTGCAGCCAGCAACACGCTGAACGCTGTCATGCTGACCTGCCAGCCGGCGAAATTGCCCACCGCCCACGTGGCCGCGGCACCCAGCACCACGCCAATCGCGCCGCCGATCAGGCTCAGGGTCACGGCCTCGATCAGGAACTGCGACAGGATGTCGCGGCCACGCGCGCCCACTGCCATGCGCAGGCCGATCTCGCGCGTGCGTTCGGTCACGCTCACCAGCATGATGTTCATGATGCCGATGCCACCAATGATCAGGCTGATGCCCGCCACGGCCGACAGCAGCAGGGTCATCACGCGGCTGGATTCTTCCTGGGCCTGCAGGATCTCGGTCAGGTTGCGGATCGAAAAAGGATCGTCCGCGTTCGGCTGCACCTTGAAGCGCTGGCGCAGCAGGTCCTTGATGTTTTCCTCGGCAGCCTTCATGCTCTGTCCCTCGCGCACCTTGACGCTGATCGAGCCCACGCGTTTGGACTTGCCGCCCCATCCGCCCTGCACGCGGTTGCGGTAGGTGCTGATCGGCAACATGATCATGTCGTCCTGGTCCTGCCCCAGCGAGTTCTGGCCCTTCTTGGACAACACGCCGATGATGGTGACCGGCACCTTCTTGACGCGGATGACCTGGTCGAGCGGGTCGGCATCACCAAACAGCTCGCGTGCCGTGGTCTGCCCGACGATCACCACCTTGGCCGAACCGGCCATTTCTGCCGCTTCGAACAGGCGGCCCGATTCGAGCGGCCACTCACGCGCCTCCAGGTAGTCGTTGGTGGTGCCAAAGGCAGATGTACTCCAGTTCGCATT
Source organism: Rhodoferax sp. (assembly GCA_031416855.1). Taxonomy (GTDB): domain Bacteria; phylum Pseudomonadota; class Gammaproteobacteria; order Burkholderiales; family Burkholderiaceae_C; genus CAISIP01. The sequence goes on from JANOUM010000811.1 coordinate 1,268, forward strand.
GCCCGCCACCACCTGCACACCCGAGCGCATGGTGGGTGCGGCCACCTGGACCTCGGGAACATCGAGCGCAATCGCCAACGCGTCTTCTTCGGTCAGGGCCTGCCCGGTCTGCGCGCCCAGTCGCGCGCCGCCTTGTGTGATAGTGCCCGGCAACACCAGCATGATGTTCGAGCCCAGGCCCTTCATCTGCTCCTGCACGCGGTTGGTAGCACCCTGCCCGACCGCGATCATGGTGATCACCGCCGCAACGCCGATGATGATGCCCAGCATGGTCAAGATGCTGCGCAGGGTGTTGGCGGCCAGCGCCCGCAAGGCGCTGCGCAGTGCGGCCCAGGCGTTCATGGCGCGGTCACTTCGACCGCCGCCGGCACTGGTGCTGGCACCTGGACCGTGTGGCTCTGCCGCCAGGCATCACGGGTGATCCGCTCCACGTCTTGCACGATCAAGCCGTCCTTGAACACGATCTTGCGCCGCGCCCAGGCAGCGATGTCGGTCTCGTGGGTGACCAGCACCACGGTCATACCCTGGAGGTTCAGATCGCGCAGCAGGCGCATGATGTCATCGCTGGTCTGCGAGTCGAGCGCGCCGGTGGGCTCGTCGGCCAGGACCAGCTGCGGCTGGTTGACCAGCGCGCGTGCAATCGCCACGCGCTGCTGTTGCCCGCCTGACAGCTCGGAGGGTGTGTGCGCAGACCGTTCACCCAGGCCCACCAGGCGCAACGCGGCCATGGCACGTGCGCGCCGACCGGCTGCATGGATGCCGGCATACAGCATCGGCAACTCCACGTTTTCCAGGGCGCTGGTGCGCGGCAGCAGGTTGAACTGCTGGAACACGAAGCCGATACGCCGGTTGCGGATCGAGGCCAGCTGGTCGGGTTGCATGCCCTGCACCGCTTCGCCTGCCAGCTCGTACCGGCCCTGGGTCGGGAGATCGAGGCAACCCAGGATGTTCATCAACGTGGACTTGCCCGAGCCTGAAGCCCCCATGATGGCGACGAAATCGGCCTCGTGGATGTCCATCGACACACCGCGCAGCGCATGCACCGTCTGGTCGCCCAT
>JANOUM010000812.1:0-10993 GCA_031416855.1 Rhodoferax sp.
GTGCGAATCGCCCCGGTATCTGTTCGCTGTCGCACAGACTGTCTGGCAGGTCGAATCTACGGTCAACGAGGGTGCTCGATCCGGGCTCCCAAGGTTCAACAACAGTCATTGACCAGGAGTCCCGTCATGCAATCCACCTTCATGCGTACCTTGTGCCGTATCTTGATACCGGCGCTGCTTTCCCTGTCCTTTCAGTCGGCACACGCGGGAATCATCGGGACCGATAGTGCGGCGGCAGTCGCCACTGTGCAGTCGGACCGCGCTGTCGTGATGGACGCCCTGAGCCGAACGGAAGTGTCCAGCCAGTTGCAGGCGCTCGGGCTCGATCCGGCGGTGGCACGTCAGCGGGTCAACGCCATGACCGATGAGGAGGTCCACACGCTGGCCAGTGACATCGCGACGGCACCGGCCGGCGCCAGTGTGGGATGGGGAGCAGTCATCCTGATCGGCCTGCTGGTCTGGTTCATCTTCTACCGCAAGTAGGCACCGGAAACGGCGCTTGATGCCATGTCAGGATGTCGGCTGTGAATCGCGGACGCTGGTTCGCAAGGCTCGCGGCGGTCTGCCTTCTGGCATGGCTGGCCGGGTGTGCACAGTTAGTACCCCAGACGATCGACCTGCGCGCCGATTGGCCGGCTGGCGTGCCGCGTGCAGCCGAGTTGGCTGGCGTACCTTTCTTTCCCCAAACCCAATTCGATTGCGGGCCGGCTTCGCTCGCGACGATCATGCAATCGGCCGGTGCCAGCATCACGGTGGATCAGCTGGTGCAAGAGGTTTATCTGCCGGCCCGGCAAGGCAGCCTGCAAGTGGAAATGCTCGTGGCGCCGCGGCGCCACGGATTGGTCGGGTGGCAACTTCCGCGACGGTACTCCGGCCTGCTCGAGGAAGTGGCGAATGGGCGGCCGGTGCTGGTACTGCAAAACCTAGGGCTTTGGCCCTTGGACCAATGGCACTACGCCGTCGTCGTCGGCTTCGATTATGAGCGTGGCGAGTTGTACCTGCGCTCGGGCACAACCCAACGATTGGCGCTACCTTTCACGATCTTCGAAGTGACGTGGCGGCGCAGCGGATACTGGGCCATGGTCGCAAGCCGACCCGAATCCATACCCGCAACTGCCAGCGAGGCAAGTTATCGGCCGGCCCTGCTGGCATTCGGCCGGGTGGCAGCGCCGGACCGGACGCAAGCAGCCTGGAGCGCCTACCTCGCGCGCTGGCCCGGCGATGCCGTGGCGAGCATCGCACTGAGCAACTTACATTACCAGGGGCGCGCGCTCGGGGAGGCGGAGGCCGTTCTGCGTTCGAGTTACCAACGCAATCCAGAGTCGGTTGAAGTGCTCAACAACCTGTCTCAAATTTTATCGGAACTAGGACGCGACCAAGAGGCACTTCAGTTGATCGACCGCGCTATGCAACTCAAGGGGCCATTCCAGAACGAGGTGGCAGCAACGCGAAGCGGCATACTCAAAAGGCTTGCCCACTAGTTGCGTTGGAGGCCGACGTTGTCTGGCACTACTTGTTGACAAGTCATGCGTCCTGGACGATGGGATGACGCGCCAGGGACACTGCGCGCATGACTATGTCGTCGTCTTTGCCTGCAACTGCCGAGGGGTCCAAGGGCTGGGTCTATTTCGCGTTGGCATCAACAACCGGATCAATCACCCCTCGTCGGCTCGCAAAGTCATAGGTGTTTGACATATATGTCTAATGTCACTACCATTGCCGCATGGGCGAAGCGCTTGCGTGTGAGTGGGGCCGTCATTGCACCTGGCGTGCCGGCACGGAAGATTGCGCGGTCGCTTCGCCGGTCAATGTCTCGAAGAGATGCAATGTATGGTGATCGCCCGCAACCTGCTGACGGTCCGCAACGAGGGACAGTGGCGATGGCCAACAATATCCACGGCCCCTTGACGGGTGTGACAGTGGTCGACCTCGGCCAGATCTACAACGGGCCGTATTGCACCTTCCTGATGGCCATGGCCGGCGCGCGGGTGATCAAGGTCGAACCGAGAGGCGGGGAAAATCTGCGCCGGCGTGCCGAAGTGGGCGGTGCGGCCGTGCCCTTTGCCATGCTCAACTCCAACAAGGAGTTCATCACGCTCGACCTCAAGACCCCCCGTGGCAAGGCGCTGATCCGAGAAATGATTGCCAAGGCCGACGTGCTGATCGAGAACTTCTCGCAAGGTGCGATGGAGCGACTCGGCTTGGGCTACGACGCGCTCAAGCAGATCAATCCGGGCCTGGTTTATGCGTCCGGGTCGGGCTATGGCCGATCCGGTCCCATGAAGAATTACCCCGCGATGGATATCGCAGTGCAGGCCATGTCCGGCCTCATGAGCATCAACGGCTTCGAAGACCGACCGCCTGTGAAAGTCGGCCCGGCCGTCGCGGATTTTTTCGGTGGTGTTCACCTTTACGCGGCCGTTGTCACGGCGCTGTACGAGCGCCAGACGACAGGGGAGGGGCGTCTGGTGGAGGTCTCGATGATGGAGTCGGTCTACCCCTCGTTGGCGTCCAACCTCGGCCTTTATTACGCCAACAAGGGCCAGATCTCTGGCCGTACTGGCAACCGACATGGCGGGATGGCCGAATCGCCCTACAACGTCTACCCCACCACTGACGGCTACATTGCCATCGTCGCCTCCAACGATGCGCAATGGAGCCGCTTGCTGACCGTGATCGGTCGTGTGGAACTGGTGGGTGACGAACGCTACGCCACACTTGGTGCGCGCGTGCAGCGCATGGACGAAGTGGACGCCATCGTTTCGGCGTTCACCGCCTCGCGCACCAAGAACGACGCCTTTCAGCAGCTTGTCACCGCCAACGTGACCTGTGCGCCGGTACGCGACATCGGCGAAGTGGTCAACGACGAGCAGATGCTGGGGCGCCAGGCGCTGGAATGGGTCGAGCATCCGCTGTATGGCCGCATTCCATTGCCGCGCTCATCGCTGCGTTTCAGTGACACCCCGATGCCCGCAATCGAGCCCAGCGGGGCGGTCGGGCGCGACAACGCATCGGTGTTTGGCGAATGGCTGGGCCTGGGGCCCGACGCCCTGGCCGAGCTGGTACGCGAGCAGATCATCTGAAGAGGAGCACACCGTGATCGACAAACAGGAATTGATCGGCCACTGGCGCCTGGTGTCATTCATCGAACAGCACCACGGCGGCCCCTGGAGCGACGCATTGGGCCCCGACGCCAAGGGCAGCATCAGCTATTGGCCCACGGGTCATATGCAAGTGCTGATTGGCGCGCTGGACCGGCCGCGTTTTCGGGGTCAATGGGATTCCATCCCAGCGGGTGACAAGGCCCGGTGCCTGGATCGGATGGTCGCCTACGCCGGCCGTTTCACCGTGGCCGAAGACCGCGTCCTGCACCATGTCGATGTGTGCTGGATTCCGAACTGGGAAGGGCGCGACCTGGTCCGCCTGGCCAGTTTTCCCAGCTCCAACCGCTTGCTGCTGCGCACCGAAGCCCCGACCGATGGCCGGGCCCGGCCGATGCAGGAGGTTCTTTGGGAACGCGCGGTTTGACGCGCGCGGCGTCCAGTGCGCCGCCGGTCGACCTGACGGTGCAAATCGAGGCGGTCGCCACCGAATTGTTCATCCGCAACGGCTACAACGGCGTGAGTTACCTCGGAATCGGCAGGGAACTCGGTATCACGCACTCCAATGTCCACTATTACTACCGCACCAAGGCCGCGCTGGCCACGGCCGTGCTCAAACGCGTGGCCAAGGAAACCTTGCGGGAGACAGAGGGCATCTGGACCGCTCGGGCCACCACCTTGGTGGAGAAGTTCGTGCGCATGCGTGATTGGACATTCGAGTCCTACCTGCGTTTCAATCCGGAGGGAAAAGGCGGACTGCCTTGGGGGCTGTTGTCGCGCTTTTCGATGGAGGCCGACGCCCTGACGCCCGAAATGCGCCAGAACATACGGGCGACGCTGCGCCGGCTCGAAGACAGCATCCGTATCGCGGTCGAGACGTCCATTGCAAACCGCGAACTCGTGCGCGACGCACCGGTCGATGGCATCACCCTGCAAATTTCCAGCGTCATGTACCAGACGGGCCAGCTCACGCGCCACGCCTCTGGCTTCTCCCGGCTTGATGCGCTGCTGATGTGGACCATCGCGGCCCTGCTCAAGGCGTATGGCAGCGACGGTCGTGCCGCTGTTCCGTGGCCGGCGGTCGATTTCGCTGTTGCCAGGGCGAGGGCATCCACAAAAACGGCACAGATGCAGGGGGCCCATCCGTCCAACCAAAATTCATTGAAGGAGACATCATGAAACCATTTCGACGCACCTTACTGACACTCAGCCTCGCCTCGATGCCGCTGCTGGCGCTTTCGCAGGCGGCACCCTGGCCATCCAAACCCATCAAGGCAGTGGTGCCGTTTGCGGCCGGCGCGGCCACCGACATCGTGGCGCGCGCAGTTCTGGAGCAGGTGTCCAGGCAACTGGGCCAGCCCATCCTCATCGACAACAAGCCCGGCGCCGGTGGCACCATCGGTATCGGACTGGTCGCCCATTCTGAGGCTGATGGCTACACCATCCTCGTGCAATCCAACTCTTACGCCGTCATACCCTCGACCTACAAGAATCTGAGTTTCGATGTTGCGAAAGACATGGTCGGCGTGACGGCGCTCGCCTCGGTGCCGATGGTGCTCGTCACTGCGTCGGGCAAGGGCGTGCGCAGCTTGCCGGACTTCGTGAAGATGGCCAAGGCCAAGCCGGGCTCCATGAACTACGCTTCAGCCGGCACGGGCGGCGCCACCCACCTGGGTGCGGAACGGCTCAATATCGCCGCCGGCATCAAGGGTGTGCACGTGCCGTACAAGAGTTCCGCCGAGGCCCTCACCGAGGTCCTGGCAGGCCGTGTGGACTATTACTTCAGCCCCATCGGCCTGGCCGTGCAGCACCTGAAGGCCGACAAGCTGGTGGCGCTTGCCGTGAGCAGCAAGGCACGCTCTTCCGCATTGCCGGATGTCCCGACAAGCATCGAGGCCGGACTGCTGAACTCCGACTACGAGGTCTGGATCGGCATGTTCGCGCCGGCCAAAACGCCGCGCGCCATCGTCAACCGGTTGAACGAGGAAACCGTCAAGGCCTTGCGCTCGCCCGAGTTGCGTGAGAAGTTCTCCACGCTGGTGATGGATCCGATGCCCATGACGCCAGCCGATTTCGATGCGTTCCTGAAGAAGGACATCCAGCTCAATGCTGACCTGGTGAAGGCGGCGGGCATCGAGCCCAACTGAGCGTGGCAAGCCGCTGGCCGCGCAGGAGGAAGAAGCATGCTTGACAAGCATTCCCAAGCCGCCTTGGATCCGGATGCTTTCCGTGCCGAGGTGCGGGCCTTCGCGAGAACCTTGCCCAGTGCGCTGCGGCACAAGGTCATGAACAACCTCGAGCTGGAAAAGGCCGACTACCTGTCTTACCTGCGGCTGCTGGAGGCCCGGGGCTGGATTGTCGGCCACTGGCCGGCTGCTTACGGCGGCTGCGACTGGACGCCGCTGCAGCGTTTCATCTTCGAGGAGGAGACCAGTGAGGCAGGAGCGCCGTGGCTGATTCCGTTCGGCGTGAACTATGTCGGGCCTATTCTCTACAGCTTCGGCTCGCAGGCGCAGAAAGACCGATTTCTTCCGCGCATCCGCAGCAGCGAAGACTGGTGGGCCCAGGGGTATTCGGAGCCCGGTGCGGGTTCCGACCTCGCGGGCCTGCGCACGCGGGCGGTGCGCGACGGCGACCACTACGTCGTGACCGGCCAGAAGATCTGGACCACCTATGTCCATTGGGCGGACTGGATCTTCTGTCTCGTGCGCACCAGCCAGGAGGACCGACCCCAGAAGGGCATCTCGTTCCTGCTCATCGACATGAAATCGCCCGGCATCACGGTTCGGCCCATCCTCACGATGGACATGTGCCACGACGTGAACGAGGTGTTCTTCGACCAGGTCCGTGTGCCGCTGGAGAACCTGGTGGGCGAAGAGGGTGGCGGCTGGACTTACGCGAAGGTGCTGCTCAGCAACGAGCGCGTGCTGGTGGCCGAGGTCGGTCGCTCCACGCGGCAGTTGCGGCGCCTGGACAAGCTGGCGGCGCAAACACTGCGCGATGGCAAGCCACTGCGCGACTACGCGCCTTTCGCGCGGCGGCTTGCCGAGTTGAAGTTGCGCCACTTCGTGCTGCAGGCCACGTGTTATCAGGCCGTGGCCGACGCCATGGCGGGCACCGAGCCGGGCGCCGAAGCCTCGCTCATGAAGATCCGCGGATCCGAACTGCAGCAGGATATTGCCGAAGCCATGGTGGACGCGCTGGGCCTGGCGGGCATCGTCTACGCCGCCGCCGACCTGTCGGAGATGGGCCGGTCGCCCGCAGAGGGGCCTTTCGAGGCGCCGGGTATCCTCAAGGACCACCTGCACGGCCGCGCTGCCACGATCTACGGCGGCTCCAACGAGATACAGCGCAACATCATCGCCAAGCTGGCGCTGGGGATGTAGATGAACGCGATCACCCACACACCCGCCCTCGACACCGAGACGCTGCAGTTGTTCGCCGACAGCGTGGAGCGTTACGGCCAGGACAAATACGGGTTCGAGACCTACCGCGCGCTGCGGCGAACCTCAGCGGCCTTCAGCGAGCAGGCGTGGCGCGACTACTCGCAGATGGGTTGGCTAGGCGCCGCGCTGCCGATCGAAGACGGCGGTTTTGGCAGCGACCCGAAGGCGGTGGCTGCGCTCATGCGTTATGCCGGCGAGCGGCTGGCGCTGGAGCCGCTGTTCGCATGTGCGGTTGTGTGCGGTCGCCTGTTGTCGCTTTGCGGGCACGCAGCGGCGGCTCGGTCGCGATTGGATGCGCTGGCGGCCGGCCGCAGGCTTTTCGCTTTCGCCCATGCCGAGCACACTGCCGATGCATTCGACGGCGTGGTGGCGACCAAGGTCGAGGGCGGCAAACTGTACGGCAACAAGGTGGTGGTTCTGCATGGCGACCGGGCCGACGAACTGCTGGTCAGCGCAGCCGGGCCGGCAGGCACTGTTGGCGATGCGTTGCAGCGCTTGTCGCTGTACGCCGTGGATGCCGACCAGCCGGCTGTTCGCAAGACGAACTACGGCCTGATCGATGGCCGCGGCGCGGCGAGTATTGATTTCAATGGGGCGGCGTGCACCTTGCTCGCACAGGGTGGCGAGGGTGCGTCGCTGCTCGGACTGGCGCTCCTCGACGCACGGCTGGCGCTGTGCGCCGAAGCCCACGGTGCGATGCGTGCGCTGAACCGGCTGACCCTGGCCTTCCTCAAGGACCGCCACCAGTTCGGACGCCCGATCGGCATGAACCAGGCCCTGCAGCACCGCATGGTCGAGTTGTACATGCTGGAACAGGAGGCGGCCGCCGTGATCGCGGCGGCGCATCGGGCCGGTGGGCTTGGCGCACCGCAGCGGGAACGTGCTGTCATGGGTGCCGTGGCACACGTGATCGCTGCTGGCCGGCAGATCTCGCATGAAGCGGTTCAGATGCATGGCGGCATCGGCACGACCGATGAACTAGCCGTTGGACACTACTTCAAGCGCATCATGGTCACCAACCGGCTGCTCGGGGACCGCGATGCGCACCTGGAGGCCTTTGCGCGCGCCGATGCCCTGGCTGGCCCCGTGTCGCCATGAAGACGCATGCCGCTGCATGCGGCGGGGCCGCGGGCTGGCAGCCCGTGGAGCATGAGGTTATGGGCCTGCGGGTCCGATTATTCATATGGAGACATGCCACGCCATGAAATGGGACGACTACCGATGCATCCAGTTCGAGCGGCGCCAGCGCGTGCTCGTGATCAAGCTCAACCGTCCGGATCAGCTCAACGCGATCGACGCTCGGTTGCACACCGAGCTCTCGCAGGTATTCACGGATGCCGCCGCCGACCCCGATTCCGACGTCATCGTACTCACCGGCAACGGCAGGGCGTTTTGCGCGGGCGGCGATCTGGACTGGATGCAGTCATCGATCGACCGGCCGGCCGAGTTCGAGCTTGTGGCGTCCGAAGCCAAGGCGATCATCTTTTCGCAGTTGGATCTGTCCAAGCCGCTGGTGTGCCGGCTCAACGGGCACGCCACCGGCCTCGGCGCTACGCTGGCGGTGTGCAGCGACATCGTGGTCGCGCACACCGGTGTGAAGATCGGTGACCCGCATGTCAAGGTGGGTCTTGTGGCGGGCGATGGCGGCGCGCTGCTGTGGCCACAACTCATGGGTTATGCCAAGGCCAAGCGGTACCTGCTCACCGGAGACATGCTGAGCGCTGCCGAGGGCGAGCGTCTTGGGCTGCTCAGCGAGGTCGTGCCACCCGAGCAACTGGACGCAGCAAGCTACGGGCTCGCCGAGCGGCTTGCGCGCGGCGCCACCAAGGCGATCCGGTGGACCAAGATTACCGCGAATCTGCCGTTGAAACAGTTGGTGCACAGCCATTTCGATGCAGGTGTTGCCTACGAGATGCTGTCCAACATGACCAGCGACCACAAGGAAGCGGTGGCCGCATTCCGCGAGCGCCGCGACGCAGTGTTCAGCGGAAATTAATTGGTGATGGATTGATTTTCCCTCGGTTGCGGATGCGATTGCCGGCGCGTGGAAGAGCCCGCCTTGCATTGGACTGCAGCCTGGGATCAGAAGTTTTTCGCGGGAGACCCGGTCAATGAGAAACCTCACCACCGCCAGCCTGGAGCTGGCCACCTGGATCGCAAAGCTTGGCAGTTTCACCGCGGCGGCAGAGCGGCTGTGTACCACGCAGCCCGCCGTTTCGGCGCGGGTGCGGGAGCTGGAGGAAGCGGTGGGCCAGAAACTGTTTTTGCGTCAGGGCCGAGGTGTGGAGCTCACCATCGAGGGACGCGAGTTCGTGCGCAGCGCCGCGCAACTGCTGCGGCAAGTCGAAGAGTTGTCACAGTCGTTCAGCAAGGCCAGTGCGGCGGGCGTGGTGCGCATTGGCACCAGCAGCATATGCCTGGACATGCTCGGGGCACTGACCATGCGCGTGGCGCAGACCATGCCGAAAGTCTCCTACGATGTCGAGATCGACCGCGCCGGACGCCTGCTCGATCTGCTGGAGTCCTGCAAGCTGGATCTGGCCATCGTGTCAGGTCCCATCGACCCGCACAAATTCAGGGCCATGAGTCTGGGATTCGACCGCATGGTGTGGGTCACGTCGCCGCAGGTGCTGCAGGAACGCCGTGGCTGTGATCCCGCCAGATGGCTCGCGGGCTTGCCGATCTGGTGCGTGCACCGGGAGTCCTTCTACTGGAGCGATGCAACGCGCAAGCTGGTCGCCCATGGCGCGGAACTGGACCGCGTCAACGCCATCAACAACACCCTGGCCGCCTCGCGTATCGTGGGTTCCGGCGCCGGTATCGGGCTGCTCTCCGAAAACCTGATCCACCGGGAGCTCGTGGCCGGCATGCTGGTCCCGATTCCCGGCTTGCTGCCATGCGAGGACATCGAGTTTTCGATCGTCAGCATGAAGGACAGTGACGGCCGCATCCAGCGTGAAATCATGCAGGCTGCCGTCGCAACCAGCCCGTTCCGGCAGACCAGCGTCGGTCCTGAATCTTAGATGGGCCAACATCGCCCACGGCCAGCTGCGCGAGTTCCGCGCCCTTGCTGATGTGCCGGCCCGCACCGTGAGGGTGAAGAGCGGGAGCGACTCGAGATCCAGGCAATACTGGTTCATGGGGGCCGCAGCACCTCTCGCAGGCGGTGCGCCGTGGTCTGATCGATTGATCCGCGTTGCACTGCCAGCGCAATGGTGCTTGCGCACAGCGTGCGATAGAAATTCAAAGTGTGTTCGCTCAGGGCGGCCAGCGCAACCACGTGTTTTTCCACTGAGCCTACGTCCCCGCGAGACACCGGCCCCGGCATGCCGCCGGCTATGCCCGCCGATTGGATCGAAGCCAGGGTGCCTCTGGCCATCGGCAGCATGGCCTGCAGCGCGTCAGCCTCCGTCGCGCCCCAAGACTCCCAGACGCGCGCGCCTTCGGCGAACAGGGCATTGATGAACTGCGAGGTAAAACCCGCCGCTGCGTGGTAGCGCGCCCGCATGCCGGGTGGCAGACGGTTGACGCGGCAGTTCAATTGCCCGGCCAGGGCAACCAGGACGGCGTTGAGTGGCTCTTCGGCCTCGATAGTAATGGTCGAGCCCGGCAGCGACGCCACTGCCGCCGCCGGGTCACCAAAGGTCTGCATCGGATGGAAGCCGCCGATGAAGGCACCCTGATCGCGCGCGGCGTCTAACGCGTCAACCTCGGTCACTCCGCTGCAATGAACCACTGAAACTCCCGGACGCCAGCCCAGCGAAGTGCAGGCCGGGCTGATGGCGGAATCGGGCGTGGTGAGAAAGATCAGATTGCAAGCATCTACCACGGCTTGTGCGGTCAGGGCTTGGCAACCCTCGATGCGCCCAGCCAACACGCGCGCGCTCGCCGGGTTACTGCTGGCAGCGGCTGCCACACGCAGTCCGGCGGCTGCAAAACTCCAGGCCAGCGCCTTGCCCAGGCGGCCCGCGCCGATGAAGCCGATTTGCAAGTCCATCGTCATTTTGTCAATGCGTCATTCCGCTACTCCGTCTTCCCGGCCCAGGTGCGATAGCGCGCGAGCAAGTCCAGATCGGGTGCGGCTCCAAGGCCCGGGCCCTGGGGCACCGGCACCTGTCCGTCCCGCACCGGCAACAGGTTGCCCACGACGGCCTCGCGGCCCATATTGGGGTGGCAGTCGAATTCGAGCAGGCCTTCGCCGCCGGCGGCTGCCAGCAATTGCAGTGACGCCATCAAGGAGATGCCGCCGCCAAAGTAATGCGGGCAATAACGCTTTCCCGCGGCCACGGTAGCGCGGGCGACTTCCAAGTTGCCCGTGATGCCGCCCCACTTGGTCACGACCGGCTGCAGCACCTGCAGCACCGGAGCGGCGATGGCCTCGTCGAACTGGCGGTCGTGGAAGTTTTCGCCGCCGGCCAGCGGGGTGGTGGAGGCCTGGGCCAGCGC
>JANOUM010000813.1:0-2813 GCA_031416855.1 Rhodoferax sp.
GGCGCGTGGTCGTCGGTGGCACGGAGCGCATGCCATGACGGTTCCCACCTTTGACTTCTATCCGGGAACGACGCCGCTGCTCATCAGCCTGCCCCATGTCGGCACCGGGATACCGGAGCCGCTGCGCGCCCAATTCGTGCCGCGCGCGCTGCACCTGGAAGACACCGACTGGCATCTGGAGCAGCTGTATGCGTTCGCAAGCGGGCTGGGCGCCGGCCTGCTCGTACCGCGGTTGTCTCGCTTCGTGATCGACCTGAACCGACCGCCCGAGAACACGCCGATGTATGCCGGCGCCAACAACACCGAGCTGTGCCCGACGCGCTTCTTCTCCGGCGATCCGCTCTACCGGGAGGGCCAGGCGCCCGCTGCTGACGCCATCGACCAGCGCCGCAGGAGTTGGTGGCAGCCCTACCACGACACGCTGCAGGCGGAACTGGCGCGCATCCGGGCCCGACACGGCCACGCCGTCCTTTTCGATGGCCACAGCATCCGCTCGCAGCTGCCCTGGCTGTTCGAGGGCACGCTGCCGGACCTGAACCTGGGCACCGCGAGCGGCACCAGTTGCGCGGCGAGCCTGCGTGTGGCGTTGCAACAGGTGCTTCAATCCCGCCCGCAGTTCACCCATGTGGTGGATGGGCGATTCAAGGGTGGCTACATCACCCGCTCGCTGGGACGCCCGCAGCACGGGCAACACGCCGTGCAGCTCGAAATGTGCTGGAGCACTTATATGGAGGAACGCGCGCCCTACCGCGTCGACCCGCAGCGGTCAGACCGGCTGGCGCCGGTGTTGCACGCGCTGGTGCAGACCATGATCGACTGGAGGCCCGATGCCTGATACGACGTTGTGGGCCCCCCAGGCCTGGATCGGCGGCCGCTGGCAATCCTGCGTTCTGCTCGACATTGACCGCCAGGGTCATTGGGCGGCGGTGCTACCCGGCGTGGTGACGGCTCCAGCCCACGCCAGGGTACTGCCCGGCCCGGTCTTGCCGGGGCTGGTAAATGGCCACAGCCACGCGTTCCAGCGCGCGTTTGCCGGCCTGTCCGAACGGCGAGATTCCGACGCCGATGATTTCTGGTCCTGGCGCGACCGCATGTACCAGGTCGCACAACGCATCACACCGGCACAGATGGAGGCGGTGGCCGCGCACCTGTATGTCGAGCTGCTGCGCGGCGGTTACACCCAGGTCTGCGAGTTCCACTACCTGCACCACGGACCGCAGGGCCAGCCCTTGGCCGACCGCGCCACCATGAGCCTGGCGCTGGCCGCAGCCGCCGGGCACACCGGCATCGGCCTGACGGTTCTGCCGGTGCTTTACGAACGGGCCGGTTTCTCGCAGCCCACATTGCGCGCAGACCAGCAGCGCTTCGCCAGCACCCCCGCCCTGGTGCACCAGCTGCTGCGCGACGTCCAGGCGCTGGACCAGCCTCGGGTCAATGCGGGCGTGGCCATCCATTCGCTGCGCGCCGCCAGCCCGGCGGCGATCACTGAATTGTTGTGGCTGGTCGGCGACGAGGCCGTGCCAGTGCACATCCATGTGGCCGAACAAACCCAGGAGGTAGCGGACTGCCTGAGCGCCACCGGCCAACGGCCGATAGCGTGGTTGTGCCACGAACTCAGCCCCGACGCGCGCTGGCAACTGGTGCATGCCACCCACACCACAGCGGCAGAAATCGAGCTGGTGGCACGCAGCGGCGCAGGCATCATCATCTGTCCTGGCACCGAGGGCAACCTGGGCGACGGCCTGACCGACCTGGACGGCTGGCTGCAAGCCGGCGTGCCCATGGCCATCGGCTCGGACAGCCATGTCACACGCAACTGGCCGGAGGAATTGCGCTGGCTCGAATATGGCCAGCGGCTGCACCGGCACCAGCGCAATGTGGCCGCGTCACCGCGGCACCAGCCGGCGACGGCCGCCCGCCTGTGGGACGCCGCGCTGGCCGCCGGAGGCAACGCCGCCGGGCTGGCGCCCTGGGGCCTCGTCCAGGGCGCACGCGCGGACGCCCTGGTGATCGATACCGACGCGCCGGCGCTGGTTGGCATGCCGGCCTCGCACCTGCTCGACGCGCTGGTGTTTGCGGCAGCCGAACCCGCCTGGCGCGAAGTGCTGGTGGCCGGCGAGGTGGTGCTGCGTGATGGCCGGCATGCCCGCCAGGGCGAGATCACGGAGCGTTATCGCCAGGTGATGGAGGCCCTGTGGGCCGCGGCATGAGGCGCCGGAGCGCCAGCGGATGCCGTCACAACCGGTTGCGCGGCGCGCGGCCTGCTGTGCGGTTGGCCGGCCCCTGCCAGTGCCAACCACAGGGGCTGGACGTCGATCAGCTTGGTGACGAACTCGTCCACGCCGCAGGCAAAGGCGGCGTTGCGCTCGGACACCAGCGCCGCTGCCGTCAACGCCACGATGGGCCACCGCAGTGCGCTGTACCGCGTGCGCAACGCGGTGTGCCCGAGCACCGACAACGTCGGCGTGCCCTGCATTAACATCGCCCGGTGCGGCCCGGTGCGGCCCGGACTGGTCCGGCGCGGCGCCACCCCCTGCCATCCACCGAAAGGAGCACCCATGTTTCCTGAATTCCGCGACCTGATCACGCAACTCAAGACCTCCGACCAGCACTTCTCGCGCCTGTTCGAGAAGCACAACACGCTGGACCACCGGATCCGGAACATGGAGTCGCGCAACGAGCCCGCGAGCCACAAGGACATCGAGACACTGAAGAAGGAAAAGCTGCTTATCAAGGACCAGCTGTACCTGATTCTCAAGAAGGCCGGCAGCCCGGCCTGACCGGTAGCGGGGACGCTTGCGGGATCTCCCGCC